>CAZUGB010000035.1:0-7261 GCA_964619925.1 uncultured Candidatus Cloacimonadota bacterium | reverse complement strand
TCGTAAAAATAACCGATCTTTTTTTCTTTTTCAGATAATTAATTAGAAGAAAATCAATTTAATATTTGTGGTTAGGAATTTTTGGGTGATTAACTCCCCCTAACCCCCTCTTTGATAAAGAGGGGGAATGTTGTCTCCCTTCTCTTTTGCAAAGAGAAGGGCCGGGGATGAGTTAAAACCATTAACTATCAACAATTTTTTTGAACTTCTTGACAATAGAAAAGCGAAAAAATTTTTTCATCTCAAAAAGGCTAATTGGTGCAAATAAAAGGGAATCTCGTGAAAAGCGAGAGCGGTCTCCGCCACTGTAAGCAACAGTTAAAGGCTTTTTTTAGTCACTGCTTTTGAAAAAGTGGGAAGGCTAAAAAATTAACTATAGCCGTTGCGAGCCAGGAAACCTGCCAATTATGCTTGTTTAAAATCTTCGGAGGTTAAGATTTTTAAACCGATACAAGCATAATTTCCCTTTTTTGACGCACTCAAAAGGGGGAATATTGAAAAAGCTGATATTATTGCTTTTTATCTTACCGATAATTTTTTCATGCTCAAACTCCATTCAAAAAAAGAATAAATCAAAAAGATATATCATCACCTCGCCGGAACTTGCCGAACTTATTTATTTATTGAATGCCGAAAAAAATGTGGTGGGCGTTACCGTGGAATGTGATTATCCCTCTTATTACAAATCGATTGAAAAGGTAGGAAATTTCGGAAAGGTAAACATAGAAAAAATAATTTCATTAAAACCTGACATTGTGTTTACTACAAAACTGGAACAGGACAAATTAAATTATACGTTAAAAAAATTAAATATAAAAACGGTGGCAATATATCCGAAAACCATACGCGACGAACTGGATGCCATAATAAAATTGGGAAAAATAACAAACAAAGAAAAAAGAGCTTTGGCGGTATATGACAGTTTTAATATCGAATTACAAAAAATAAAAGAAAACAGACAAACAAAACCGAAAGTTTATGTGGAAATATACAATAACCCATTAATGACGGCATCAAAAGAATCTTTTGTAGGTCAATTGATCGAATATGCCGGCGGAGAAAATATCTTTGATAAATTGCCAAGAGATTATTCGCAAGTAAGCCAAGAGGAAATTATAAAAAGAAATCCGCAAATAATAATATCATTGGTTCCTAATGTAACAAAGGAGCAAATCGCACAAAGAAAAGGCTGGCAAAACATAGCGGCGGTAAAAAGAGGTAAAATTTATACAACGCAAGATATCAATCCCGATATGGTTTTAAGAGCGGGAAGCAGAATAATTCAAGCTATAAAAAAATTACAAACGATAATAAGCAAATGAAAACGATAATTAAGATTATTTTATTGATAATTGGTTTTTTGTTTATTTCTTTGTTCTATATCTTTTATGGAAATCCTTCGGAAAACATCATATTAAATATTAGGATTCCGCGCTTTATATTAACGCTATTTGTCGGTTTTGTATTGTCGGGAATAGGAAACATCTATCAAAAAATATTAGATAATCCTTTGGCTGAACCCTACATTTTAGGAATTTCATCGGGTTCCGCTTTGGGTAGCATTGTTGCCACGATTACGGGAATTTACTTTTTAACACCTTTATTCGGTTTTATCGGGGCTATCGTTACGATGTTTGCAGTGTGGAAAATAGCTACGATTTTCGGTTCGTTCAATAGCATCAGATTGATTTTATCCGGAATTATCATAGGCATGTTTTTTTCGTCGCTCATTTCATTATTAATTTATTTTAATAAAAGTGACATCGGTTCGATTTTTCAGGTTTTAATGGGAAATACCGGTAGGATATTCAGTATAAAAGAGTGGCGATATTTCATTGTGATAATGATAGTTGCAATTTTTTTTATGCTCTATCTTTTTTCGTTGGAAACCAAAATTACAATAATGACAACGGGTGATTTATCCGCAGTGAGTTTGGGAATAGATGTAAAAAAAGTGCAAAAGATTATTTTTGTAATATCATCGCTATTGATAGGAATTACGGTAGCTTATGCGGGTATAGTGGGTTTTGTGGGACTTATAATTCCGCATCTTACCAGAATGATTTTTATAAAAGAAAAAAAATATCACACTCTCTTAGCTTCGGTAATGGGTGCGTTGTTTTTATTAATATGTGATTTTATATCGGCTCATATTGCCGTAATTGAAATTCCTGTGGGAATAATTACCGCTTTTGTGGGAACACCTTTTTTTGTTTATTTGATGCTTAAAAAAAGATAAAATATAAATAGATCTTTTACAGATACATAGTTGTGGAATGAGAAAAAGCCCCGAAAAATCGAGGCTTGTGAAAATCAATACGTGATATTTAACTTTTTAATCTCTTTAAATTTTTCCAGATGTTCTTTTACTTCTTCAATCAGATTATCTCTGTATTTATCAAAATGTGGTATCTCAATATCTACCGTGGCAACTCCGTTTTCAAAGCTTACATACTTTACCATTTTCAGGGTGATAATATCTTCTCCCACATTGGGATAAATAACTTTTTTTAATTCTTCTATGATGGTGTCTTTTGTAAATTTTTCTTTTTCCGTTAAGCCGTGTTCTATCTTGTATTTTTTTATGGCGCTGTGCAGTGTGTCAACCGCCAGAACGGAACAATGCATTTTTACGGGCGGAAGTCCGTCCAATTCCTTAGCCGCTTCTTTCCAAGTAATTTTTTCCGCTTCATCCAAAGTTTTACCCAAAGACATATCCGTTATAATGGAACCTGTGGCTATATTTGATGCGCATCCGTATGACTGAAATTTTATCTCTTTTATTACTTTGGTCTCGGGGTCCACATTCATATATAAAGTAACTTGGTCGCCACAAGCGGGACTACCTTCCGTAGCCACTACATCGGGATTTTCTATTTTTCCCAGATTATGAGGTTTCATAAAATGGTCTAAAACCTTTTGCGAATATTTCATATTTTAATTCTCCTTATCATATAATGGGCTTCTTCTACGTAATTCCTTAACAATTTCTTTTAGTTTTTCCACCGTATAGTCGATTTCTTCTTTTGTGTGATATCTGGTAAGTGTAAATTTTAACGAGCCGTGAGATTGTTCGTGAGTTCTGCCGATAGCCATTTGAACATAATTCGGTTTCAAACCTTTTGAAGCGCAAGCGCTACCGGTATCGACATATATTTTGGCAAGATCAAGCATCATCATAATTGCTTCGCCTTCGATATAATCGAAAGAGATGTTTAAATTGTGCGATACTCGATTTTGGTCTCTTGGTCCGTTTAATAAGGTGTAAGGAATTTCCGATTCTATTTTATCTCTTAAATAATCTCTTAAATTTTTTATTTTTGTTATGTTTTCATCCAAATTCTCAAAAGCAAGCTCTACCGCTTTTGCAAAGCCAGCCATTGCCGCTATGCTAAAACCTCCTGTTTCGTGAATATCCAATCTTGTAATGCCGTGTTTTACTTGGGCGAGTTTAGTGCCTTTTCTCTGATACAAAAATCCTATTCCTTTGGGTCCGTGAATCTTATGAGCACTTACAGACATTAAATCAATATCCAAATCATTTACATCAATAGGCATTCTGGCGTATGCTTCGCAGGCATCTATATGAATAGCTATTCTTTGCGGTGCAGTGTTTAAAATTCGTCTTATCTTTTTAATCGGTTGAATGGTTCCTATCGTATGGTTTGCAATTGTGGACATAAATAAAATCGTTTTCGGTGTAATGGCATTTTCCAATTGTTGCAAATCGATAAAACCTTCTTCATTTACTTTAAGATAAGTAACATCAAACCCGCTCTTTTCAAAAAATGCGGCATTAGCTAATAAATCTGGGTAGTCAACCACGGAAACAATTATATGATTTCCTTTTTTATAATTAGCGGAAAGATAGCCTTTTATTGCGATATTATTTGCCGAGGTACCGCCAGTGGTAAAATGTATTTCATTGGGTTGGGCATTAATTGTTTTGGCTATAATCGATTTGAAATTGTTTATATCTTCTTCGATTTCACTGGCTTCCAAAACAAAATCGGCGGGGAAAAAGAATTTATCTTTCATATAAGGTAACATGGCATCTATCACTTCCGGTGCCGGTTGTGATGTCAAACAGTTATTGAAATAGTTTTTTATCATAGGGTATTCCTTTCTCTTCAATAATATTTTTTAAAGTTATTTTAGAAAAATATACGCTCATGTCATCCATTAGATGAATCCATAAACTTTGTGTGTCGCAGTTTGGTGCTTCACAATATTTTGGAGATGAAGAACAAAATAAATCGAAAAAGGTGTCGTCAACAGCTTCTATAATTGCTTTTAACGTGATTTCTTCGGGTAAAAGATTTAATCTGTAACCGCCATATTTACCCCTGATACTTTTGATTATTTTTTTCCTGCGTAGTTTATTAAAAAGTTGTTCTATAAACTTTTGAGGCAAATTTTTTTCTTTGCAAATTTCAGAAATTGTGGTGGTTTTGTTTAAATCTTTTTTAGCCATATATACCAAAGCCCTAACACTGTATTCGGTGCGCAAAGAAATATTCATCATTTCTCCTTAAATGTTTTTAATTATAACATAGTGTTCAAGTAGAATTTAGCAAATTTTTTTCGGAGGATTTTAATGATTAGGATAAACGATTTATCAGTGCAATATAATGAAAACGGGACGGTATTAAAAAATTTATCGACCGTATTTAAAGAAAATAAAATTTCCATTATTTTAGGACCGAACGGTTCGGGAAAATCAACACTTTTAAAAACCATAATAGGTTTTTTGGAGTATTCGGGGGATATATTCATAAATAATAGAAATTTAAAAGATTTTCAAAGATTGGATTTGGCTAAACAAATCGCACTCATTCCACAACATTATTCTTTCGGTTTTGATTATACTGTGGAAGAATTGGTTCTTATGGGAAGATACCCTTATCTCGGGTATTGGCAATCCTATTCAAAAGATGATAAAACTTTTGTAATCGATATTTTAAAGGATTTGGATTTGTATGATATGAAAGACAGATACTTCAATAGATTAAGTGGTGGCGAGAAACAAAGAGTTGCCATAGCAAGGGCTTTGGCGCAAGATACCGATATTATTCTTATGGACGAGCCGTTTGTTAATTTGGATGTAAATCATCAGTTGGAGATAATGGATATTATATCAAAGATAAAGGAGAACGGCAAAAAAACCATAATTGTAGTTTCGCATAACATCAATCTTGCTTCGGAATTCGGAGAAGAGATATTTTTTTTGAAAAACGGGAATATCGTCATAAAAGGCGAAGCAAATGAAGTAATTAACGAAAAAACGTTGAAAGAGATTTTTGATGCGAATGTCCGCGTGGTAAAAAATCCCATATCCCAAAATCCTCTCTTTGTATATTCCAAATGAAATATAGCATCCTAATAATACTTATCTTAAAAATATCTTTCGGTTATGCACTTTCGGGAAAAATAACCGATTCATCGAACAATGCTTTGGAAAACGTTATGATAAAAACCGCTGTGGATGTAAGTTTTTCCGATGAAAAAGGATTATTCAAGGTAAAAGTAAACACAAACAACGATACGATTTTATTTCATAAAATTGGCTACAAAGATATTAATATTCCCGCAAAAAAATTTAGCGGAATTGTGATTATGAAAGAAAATCCCCTAAACTTAAAAGGGATGAAAATAATATCGGAAAATACTTCATCATACGTAATAAAAGCAAAAGAAGAAAGTAAATCACTTGCGGAAGTTTTAACGTTCGATAATGAATTGGAAATAAAAGGTAAAGATATAACCGGTGCCAAAAAATCGGTGGCAATAAGCGGAAATTTAGCTAAACACACAATAGTAATGCTCGACGGGATTGTACTTAATCCGCAGGGTAGAGATTTTGATATTTCACAAATACCCATAGAAATTGTGGAAAAAGTGGAAATAATTAAAAATAATGTATCTTCGATATCGGGTTCGGGGGGAATAGGCGGAGCTATTAATATTGTCACGAAAAATACAAATAATTCGGGGTTTAAGGCAAAAACCATAGTAGGTTACGGCTCTTTTGATATGAAAAAACTTTCTCAAACTTTATCCTATTCAAAAAATTTCAGATTGAATCTTTTATTAAAGAGAGTAACAGCAAAAAACAATTTTAAATACACTTATATTTTATCAAACGATAAACCTTTATTAAAAAGAAAAAATAATGCAAGTATCATCAATACGGCGAATTTGACCTTTTTGATAAAAAATCTTAAATTTAATTTTTTATTCAATGATATTTATAAAGAACTTCCCGGAACCATAGATAAAATGCCGATGTTTGACAAAGCGTTTTTAAAAGGGCAAAATTACAAATACATTTTATCATATCACAAAGATATTTATTCGTTTTCCAATGATTTGGATATTTATTTCTTTTATGATAAAACATCTTATGATAATACGAAATCAACTATTCCGATTTATTACTCACAAACAAAAACAACGGATAAAAAAACAGGATTGAAAATCAAACAAAGCTATAAAAAACGAGGTGTAAAACTTGAATTAGGCGAAGAATTTAAACGGGAATGTTTTGATTTTATCGATAAAAACACGGATGCAAATTCTATTCCGAATAAAAACCGCAATGTGTATTCGATTTTCGCTCTGGCAGGATATTTTTATAAAAAGGATTTATTGGAAATGGAACCGAAAATTCATATCAGAAACGATTTTCAAGAGCATAAAAATTATTCGAGCTATAGAGTGGAAAATAATTTCAAATTCAATTGGCTGATTCAAAACTCTTTGGCTTTTTATTATGGAAATTCCTATTCGTTACCTTCTTTTTACGAAATATATTGGAAAGGCGATTTGCAAACACAAGGAAATAAAGATTTAAAAGCCGAATATTCAAAAGGTTGGGGATTGGATTATAAACTTTATTATGAAAATCAAAGCGTTGTTTTTTCTTATAATGAAAATAAGATAAAGAATCTGATTTATTGGTATAAATCGGTTTTGACGTGGAAACCCGGAAATATCGCGGATGCTCTGATTAAACATTATACCGTTTCATATAAAAAAAGTACCGGAAAAATATCGCTTAACGCAAGTTTTTCAAAAACCGTAGCTCTTGATAAAACCGTTTTGGAAGACGGAACTCATAGCATCTATTACAATAAAAAATTAATTAATGTACCCGAATATAACTATGGTTTGCAAACCGAATTTAATTTTGATTATCTTACGCTTCAAATAGATTTTAAAGAATTTGGAAAAAGATGGGTAACTCGTGATAATTTGTGGG
>CAZUGB010000034.1:0-9067 GCA_964619925.1 uncultured Candidatus Cloacimonadota bacterium | reverse complement strand
TTGGCATCATTAGCCACAACTTCAAGAATATTTTACGGTTTAACACCCGGGCAAAATTATTATTTTAAAATAAGAATAAAAGATAAAAACGGAAACTATTCCGATCTTACGCAGGAAGTATCAGCCTACACCGGTTCGGCAACCGTTACCAATTTCAAAGCAATAGGCGATTCCACATTTATCAAATTATCTTGGAATGCAAACTATCAGCATAATTGTAACGGTTTTAACATATTAAGAAAAGAAGAAAACGGCGACTACATACAAATAGACTCGTGGCAAAACAATCCCGATTTGGCAGGCAACGAAGAAGGAGCATCATATACTTATATTGATTCCACTTGCGAACAGGGTATTTTATATACCTACAAACTCTCTTTTGACGACAATGAAGGCTATCAAGCGTTTTACAATGAAGAAAAAACGGCAGTAGCTCGATACATAGGCAAAATTATAGTTTCACAAAGTGATTTTTTAGCTTTGAAAGATACCTGTTATTTCGGTTATAACGAAATGGCATCCGACGGCTATGATACGGATTATGATAAGTATAAAAACTTTAATGAAAACGATACGTATCTTTATTGCCAATTATATGAAAACAATTGGAATACTCATAAAACCATGGAAAAAGAGATAAAAGGTTATTACGATTCTTCCAACGAATTAAAAACTTGGGTTATGAGAATAAAAACCAATCACCTAAATCAACCAACCACCATCCGCTTGGCAAATTATCAATACAGAAACGCCCAAAGAATTTTTTTAAAACGAAATAACGATATTATCGATTTGGGAAACGGCGAAACATATACATTTGTTCCCAATAGCTCCGGTTTTTACAATTTTACTATTTTCTATGGTAATTACAAACCCGAAATTAACATCCATCCTATTACGAATTTATTGTATTATCCCTTTGATCCCGTAAATTTCATCTGGGAAATCGATAACACTTTTTCCATTGATCACATAGATCTTTTTGCCGTAAACAAACATTACAATATACCCATACAAAATAATTTATCTCCCGATAATCTAATGGAATTTCAATGGACAATTCCACCGATTATTGCAGACAGTTTAAAACTAAAAATAAACCTGATAATGACAAATACCCAAGACACTTTGACCTATCTTTCACATTACAAATTTGGGATTATATCACCGCAAACATCGGTATTAACACCCGGAGGTTGGTCTTTGATAGCTCAAAATTTCTATTCTCCCGATATGGACTATTCTCAAATATACGGAGAAAATGTTGAATTTTACAGTTGGGATCAAAATGAATTTTATCAAACGGATCATCCCGAATTTACTTTTCCCTATTGGCTGTATGCACCACAAGATCATACCGAAACCGTATATAACGCCGAAGTTT
The DNA here is from genome assembly GCA_964619925.1 of uncultured Candidatus Cloacimonadota bacterium. Lineage (GTDB taxonomy): Bacteria > Cloacimonadota > Cloacimonadia > Cloacimonadales > TCS61 > CAZUGB01. The sequence continues at coordinate 7,683 of CAZUGB010000034.1, read as the reverse complement.
TAAGAGAAGCCACTCAATTTACTCTTAATCAAGGCTGGAACATTATTCCAAATCCATATAAGATAAACTTTGATATAAGCCAACTGCTATTCAGAATTAATTCCACCGTTTATGAATATTATCAAGCGGTTAATATGCATCTTATCGAAACCAAGGTGTTTGAATATAATCATGAATTTATTCCCGTAAGATATCTTAAAGGCGGAAAATCCTATTATCTTTATTCATTCTATGATAATATCGATTTAATTTACATACCCTACTACAATGCTCACAATGTTAATGAAAAACCAACAGATTGGGAAATAAAAATTACGGCATCACGCGATGAGGATAACCAAGTTTCATCGGTTAAAATGTTAGGTTCCACTCTGATACAGAATAACGTTTATTATCCCGTTTACGATCTATTAAAACCCACGGCAAAACCTATTCCCGATACTCTTATTTTTGTATTAAACAAAGATTTCGGAGACGGTGAAAATTATTATTATCAATTAGCCGGAAATTACGACCCTGCAGCGGAAACCTATGAAAAAATTTACACGTCAAAGATTATTTCAAATTCCTTGGAAGATATAAAATTTGAACTCAACGAGCAAAATTTGCCCGGCGATTATATGGTATATCTTAAAATAGGCGAAGAATATATGCAAATTACACCTAGCGAACCAATAACAATATCCCCTGATTCCGAACTAATAGATTTGCAAATAGTTATTACAAACTTTGTTCATCTAAATTCTCAAAACGATGTTATCGCTTCCGTTTATAATGTGAAAAATTATCCTAATCCTTTCAATCCCACAACGACAATTTCTTTTTATTCCGGTAGCAATAACCAAAAAACCACAATTAAAATTTACAACTTAAAAGGACAACTCGTAACAACCTTGCTAGATAAAAAACTTTCGGCAGGAGAACATAAAATAATATGGGACGGTAAAAACAAACATGGCAAATCCGTGTCAACCGGGGTTTATTTTTACAAAATTTCTTTCGGATCCGATAAATCCATAGTGAAAAAAATGATTATGCTCAAATAGGTGGTGGAAATTATGAAAAAGATAAATTTGATATTGATAATTTTACTTTTCGCCCTTGCTTTGATAGGTGATGAGATATATTTTGACGGTTTTGAAGAAGAAAGCAATTGGCAACTAACGGGAGAATTTGAAATAGGAATACCGAACGGACTTGGCGGAGAACACGGCAATGCAGATCCTATGTCGGCATATGAGGGTATTAATGTTCTCGGCGTTGATTTGTCGGGATATGGAAACTATCCGGGGGATTATGAAAATAACTTAACGGAAGATGAATACAAAGCTATTTCCCCATCAATCGATTGTTCCGAATTTATTGATGTGAATTTAAGTTTTATGCTTTGGCTCGGAGTGGAACAGCCGGCTTATGATCATGCTTATATAAAAGTTAGCAATGATAACGGAAACACTTGGATAACCATTTGGGAAAACAGTCAGACGATTTCCGATAACTCTTGGCATGAGGTTTCATTTGATATTTCGGAATATGCCGATTTGCATTCAAACGTAAAAATTGCATATAGCATAGGTCCTACGGACGGTTCTTGGCAATATTGCGGCTGGAATATAGATAATTTTACCATTAGCGGAAATCATATTCAATACGGTTCCATTCAGGGAATAGTAACAAATTTGCAAACCCAACAACCATTGTCGGATGTGCTGATTTCTTCCAATTACGGCATTACATACAGTGATAGTTCCGGATTTTTCATTTTGCAAAACTTACCTGCAATAAATATTAATTTCACGGTATCGACCTTCGGATATCAAACTTTGTTCGTTCAAAATATCCAAATTCCCGCCAATGATACTTTAATCTATAATTTTGAACTTACCCCGCTGGAAAATGTTCCGCCTTCACCTACCAATCTTATTGCGGATGTGGAATATAATACCGTTCATCTTTCTTGGTCACCGCCCGAAGAATCGGAAAATTATTTTATCGCATACAACGTTTATAGGGACAATATAAATATTTTCACAACCAATGAGACTTATTTTGATGATACAAATTTGGTTCTCGGTGAATATTCATACTATATCACCGCATATTACGATGTGGGTTCTTCTTTGCCTTCAAATACTGTAACAGTGCAGGTTACAAGCGTTTTTACGGATAATAACGAGTTACCATTATCAAAGGTGAAATTAACCAATTATCCCAATCCCTTTAACCCCACAACCACCATTTCATTCACATCGAATTTACACGCGAAAAATCCGATAATTGAGATTTATAATTTGAAAGGACAATTGATAAAGCGATTTGAAAAAATCAATCCGGTTTCGGATTTTTATCAAGTGATATGGAACGGAAAAGACAATAACGATAATGATGTGCCTTCGGGAATTTATTTATACAAATTAAAAACATCACAAGGCACTATAACCAAGAAAATGATTTTGATTAAGTAGAAACATTGGAAAATTCTTTGCCGCAATTTGATTTGCGGCATTTTTTTTATTTTATTAAGACAAAGAAAAATATTTTTTTATTGTAAAAAAAATAACGGTTTAAAAAATGTGAGTTCAAGGAGGATAATATGAAAAAGATTTTATATGCTTTATTACCCGTGTTGTTAATTTTTTTAATTGGACAAAAGAGTTTTTCCGAATGGAAAAAAGAACAAAATAAAAAATATCAAAATTACATTAGCAAACAAGACAAAGATTTTGCGGAATTTTTAAAGAAAAACTGGAAAGAATACAAAGCATTTAAAGAAAACAAGCTTTTTGAAAAACCGAAAATAAAAAAACCGCCTGTTTTCAAAAAACCGAAACCGAAAAATAAATTAATTGATAAAAAGAAAAAAAACTCAAGCGTAAAAAGTAAAACAAGAGACATTGTGAAAACCGTTCGTAAGGAAAAAATCCCTAAAAAAATGCCCCAAAAAATAGAGAAAACAAACAAAATAAAACCTATTCAAAAAAAATCGGATATTGTAAGAATTGCTTTGCCCAAACCACCGGCACTATCACCTATTTCCCACGATACCGAACTCTTTGCTCCCGATAATAATAAGTTAAAATTCTCTTTTTGGGGATTTCCCGTTTCTATCACGAAAGCCAATATCAAGGTGGATAATGCCAAAAATATTGATAAAAATTATATTTCTAAATTTTGGTACAAAGCTTCCATTACAAATTTTAAAGACATTATTTCCGACTTGCAAAACTTCAAACGAAAAATTAAACTGAACGATTGGGGATATTGTTTATTGGTTCATGATTACACAAAAAAAATATTTCCTAATAACAAAGACAATCAAAACCTTTTCGATTGGTTTTTATTAATCAAATCGGGATACAATGTAAAAGTGGGATTTAATTCCGACAGAGTGATTTTATTAATGCCCTCCAAAGAAACGATATACGGCTATCCTTATATAAATCAAGACGGTAAAAACTTTTATCTTGTGGATTTTGATAACAAAAAAACCGCCAATATTTCGGTATATACATACGACGGGAAATATCCCAATGCAAACGATATTTTGGATTTTTCCATGAACGAAAATCCCAATCTAAAAAGAATTATCATAAAAAAAGAATTAAAATTCAAATACAACGACACTCTTTATACCATACCGGTAGAATTTGATAAAAACATCTCGGAATTTTTAAAGAAATATCCTATCACCGATCTTTCGATATATTTCAATTCCGAATTGGGACCTATTGCCAGATATTCGATTGTTAAAGCATTCAGACCTATTTTATCCGGCAAAACACAGGAAGAAGCGGTAAGTATTCTTTTAAAATTTATGCAAACGGCATTCAAATATAAAACCGACGAAGAACAATTCGGCTACGAAAAAATCTTTTTCCCCGAAGAAACACTATTTTATCCATATAACGATTGCGAAGACAGAGCCATTTTATTCTCATATTTGGTTAGAACTCTTATCGGCTTGGATGTTATCGGTTTGGATTATCCGGGGCATGTAGCCACTGCTGTAAATTTCGACAAAAATTTAAAAGGCGATATTGTGAAATACGGAAACAAAACTTATCTTATTTGCGATCCTACCTATATAAACGCACCTATCGGCAAAGCAATGCCGAAATTTAAAACCACACAACCCAAGATAATTACAATTGCATCTTTAACGAGGTAATAAATGAAATTTTATATTTTCGATGATCAATACACATCAAATTTTTATCCCATCACTTTAACCCGCTCCACCGGAGACCTACGATTGGGTATCACAAAATTACGTCAAAAAATATCCGATAAATTCAATTTTGAAGAAACAAATCTTATCATAATGCCGCATCTTGAAAAAATTTATAAAGAACGTCACAGCGATTGGCAAATAAATAAGGTAACTTTTGAAGATTCGATTTTTATCAACTCACGTATAAAAAACTACGATAAATTAATAAAAGAAATAGCAAGTATTCCCCAAGATAGCAAATTGATTAATAATAACCAAATCGTTGCTTTCAGAACCAAACCGATAGAGGCGAACATAAATTCCAGGGAGATAGAAAACATCACAAAAAATCTTACCCCCATAAGAATAGACAATGTGGATTTGTGGAACTATCTTTGGGAATTGATAGAAGAAAACGGAAAAGCTATAAATCGGGATTTTAAGGATTATTTCTATGATAAAGAAAACTTTGTGGTTACCGAACCCGGCGTTACCATTATCAATCCGTATCAGGTTTGGCTGGGAGATAAAACGGAATTAAAACCCGGCGTGATAATAGATGCAACCGACGGAGCCGTGATAATAGACGAAGAAGCGGAAATTATGCACAATGCAGTAATAATCGGACCGGTTTATATAGGCAAAAAATCCAAGATAAAAGTAGGAGCAAAGATATATGAAGGAACCTCCATAGGACCTGTTTGTAAAATAGGCGGCGAGGTGGAAGAATCCATTATTCAAGCATATTCGAATAAACAACATGACGGATTTTTGGGACATTCCTATTTGGGGGAATGGGTAAATCTCGGAGCGGATACAAATAATAGCGATTTGAAGAATAATTACAAAACCGTAAAAGTATATAATTATCCCGAAAAGAAAAAAATTGATTCAAAAACCCGCTTTATGGGAACCATTATCGGTGATCATTCAAAAACGGGTATTAATTCCACAATAAACACCGGAACGGTTATTGGCGTGGGATGTAATCTTTTCGGCAGAGAGGTAATATCCGATTTTGTGCCCGATTTTTCTTGGGGAGAATACAAAAACCTAACGAATTATAAAATTGAAAAATTTATCGAAACGGCAACTATCGTTAAAAGTCGCAGAAAGTTAACACTTACGGAAAACGAGAAACTACTTTACAATAAAATAGCAAAAAAAGAACTGACATAAAAAAATTTTTTGAGGTTAAATGAAAGACAGTAAATATATAGAAGTAATTTTCAGATCGGAAAGAACAGGTTTCTTTTTTAATAAACATAATTTGACTATCGTACCGGATGATATCGTGATAGTAAAAGTGGACAGAGGCGAAGATATTGCCAGAGTAATCAATGCTTCCATTCCACCCGACGAAATAGAAAATATCGAATCCGTTATGCCGGTATTACGAAAAGCTACCGACGAAGATTTGGAAAAATTACAAAGGGTTCGCGATAAAGAAGAGGAAGCAAAAGAAATTTTCTTAAAAATAGTAAAAAAATATCCCTTTGATATGAAATTAATAGATGTGGTTTATCAATTTGACGGCAATAAACTTATCTTTTTCTTCGCCGCGGAAAATCGTGTGGATTTTAGAGAATTTGTTCGTGAATTAGCTAACATTTTTAAAACAAGAATCGAATTGCACCAATCTTCGGGAAGAGAGGATGCAAAACGTTACGGCGGCATTGCAATTTGCGGAAAACAATATTGCTGTACCACATTTCTAAAGAAATATGATCAAATTACCATAAAAATGGCAAAAGACCAAAATCTTTTGAACAATCTTTCAAAACTTACCGGACCTTGCGGACGACTTTTATGCTGTTTGGCTTACGAAGAAGATTTTTATGTGGAAAAAGCAAAGGAATTTCCCGAAGTAGGCACCATTGTAAATTATAACAAAAAAAATCTAACCGTACAAAAAAACGACTTTATTTTGGAAAATATTTATCTTGTAGATGAGGAAAATCGCATAACGATACTGCCATTAAAAGATTATAAAAAAAAGTTTAAAAATGCCCGATAAAAATCACATCCTTACCGCATCAATAAAAGATTTGGAACAAATTGCGGATAAAAAATTCAGAGTTTCCCAAATTTTAAATTGGATATACAAAAATTACATTATCGATTTTGATAATATGAAAAATTTGTCCAAAGATTTACGCGCAAAACTTTCTAATAAATTTGATAATAAGCTCCCGAAAATTTTAAAAAAAGAAACATCCATAGACGGTACACAAAAATTTTTGTTGGAATTATCCGACAAAAACGAAATTGAAATGGTTTTGATACCATACAAAAATAAAAACACTCTTTGCGTTTCTTCACAAGTAGGTTGCAAAAGAAATTGTCAATTTTGTGCCACAGCCAAAATGGGATTGATAAGAAATTTGGAAACATACGAAATATTATCTCAAATTTATATTGCAAACCGGATATTACACAATGATGAAAAAAAACTTACCAATATCGTCTTTATGGGAATGGGAGAACCTTTGGACAATTTTGATAACGTGATAAAAGCGGTGGAATTATTACAAAACAACGATACATTCAGTTTTAGCCCTCGCAGAATAACCATCTCAACCAGCGGTGTAGTTCCGGGAATATACAAGTTATCGGAAATCAATTTAAAGATAAAACTTGCGGTTTCTTTGAATGCCGCTATCAATGAAAAACGAAGAATTTTGATGCCTATCACAATTGCTTATCCTTTGGCGGAATTAAAAAAAGCTTTGAAAAATTTTAGAAAACATTCGCCGTATAGAATCACATTCGAATACGTAATGATAAAAAACTTTAATATGTTTGACGAAGACATAAAAGCAATCTCATCCTTTTTGGGAGATATTTCCTGCAAACTGAATCTTATCCCTTGGAACAAAGTTAGCTTTTTGGATTATGAATCACCCTCCGAAGAGGAAGTTTTGGAATTTGAAAAGAAACTGCAAAACAATAGCTTTGCCGTTACCCGAAGAAAAAGCAGAGGCTCCGATATCAGTGCCGCATGCGGACAACTTGCCATAAAATCAAAGGTAAAAAAATATGCCGTAAACCTACAATAGAAAAAATAAAAAGATAAAAAGAGGTAAAAATGTTAGATTTTATAAAAGATAAAAGAACGCATTACGCCACGCAACTTACCGAAAAAGAAATAAATAAACAAGTAACGCTAATGGGTTGGGTACATCGCAGAAGAGACTTGGGAGGCTTGATTTTTATCGATTTAAGAGATGTTTCCGGAATTATTCAGATAGTTTTTAATCCTGATAATAGCGAATTGATAGAAAAAGCTCATAAATTGAGAAACGAATATGTTTTTGCGGTTAAAGGTACCGTTTTGGCAAGAGATAAAAAAAATATAAACAAAGATATGGCTACCGGAAAAATTGAAGTTATTGCACAAGAGCTTACAATATTAAATACCTCCGAACCGCTTCCCGTTCAAATAAACGAAAATATTTTAGCCGAGGAAAACC
>CAZUGB010000033.1:0-4327 GCA_964619925.1 uncultured Candidatus Cloacimonadota bacterium | reverse complement strand
TATCTTATTGCCTGTAATTGAATAAGATATATAAGGTTAACGGCGTGAAATAATATTTGCTTGACAATGAACCCTGAAATTAGGAATTGGCAAACCAATATTCTGAAAAAGTTATTGTTTTTTTGTAGAACATTGAAAAACCGAGGGGATAATGGCTAAAAAGAAAATGTCAATGACCAGAAAATGGATTTACATCATATTTGTTATCGAGATATTGGTAATAATTGCATCCAAAGGTCTAAACAAAAAACTCGAAATAGGATTTGATAACGGTAAATTCGTTATAAGAAATGTTGATGCGCCGTTTAATCTTCAAGAGCATATATCCGAAGATTTTCAAGCGGATACTTATGTTCAGGAATCCGTTGAAATTACGGTGGAAGATATTAAGGATATTAAACAATTCGGTAAAATCCTTTTCACGTCGGACAATCCTGTGATAATCAAAATGAGAAGCTATTTAAGTGAAAAATCGTTGGAGATTTTAAAAAATCAAAAATTCGGAGAACATCAAATAGCACCTCTTATTGCAGATTTATATAAAATGCAAGATGACGAAAAGTTTATTGAACCTGCTTTTATAGGGTTGATAAAAAATTCAAAAGCCGAAGATATACAATTTCTTATTAAAAAGTATGAAAAGTCACTTAGCGATGAATCGGTAAAATTGGATTCTTATGAGATCAGAAGATTAAACAGAGCCATTATAGAAACGGCATTTCCACCGGATGTATTGGAAAGACAAAAAGTAATACCCTCAATTTACGGAAGTTACAAAATTTACAATGCTTTTAAAGAATTTTTCGGAATTAATGCGGCTATAAGTGCTTTTAATCTTATTAGAATTTTATTGATAGTGGATTTGGTTATTTTGTTGTTAGCTTTGTTTACCCGCAAAGTTTTGTTTTCTCGTCCTTCCAAAATGCAACTGGTTTTTGAGATGCTTTACGAATTGTTCGAAGGCTTTGTAAAAGACACTCTCGGAGAAAAAAATCTACATTTTACTCCTTATATCGTAACGTTATTTTTCTTTATTTGGGTTTGTAATATGATAGGTATGATTCCTATACCCGGATTTATCGAACCCACAAGAAATTTGAACGTTACCCTCGGATTGGGAGTGTTTGCAATAGTGGTTGTTCATGTTACGGCCATAAAAGCAAAGGGTTTTTGGCATCATCTGCAAGGATATATAAATCCGGTGAAAAATCCCTTGTTTTTATTGGATATTGTGGGAGAAGTTTCAAAGGTTGTATCGATATCATTCCGTCTTTTCGGAAATATACTTGGTGGAGCAATCATAATATTGGTTGTTTCTTCTTTGGTTAAGTTTGTTATGTTGCCCGTGGGTTTGAATTTATTTTTCGGTGTGTTTGTAGGAACAATTCAAGCATTTGTGTTTACAATGCTCGCACTTACATATATAGGTGTGGAATTAGGTGAATAAACGGAGTAAATAGAAATATGGTATTTGATCCTCAATTAATAAACGTGTCGGCTTATATCGGAGCCGGAATTGCTGTGGGAATTTCTTCCATCGCTTGTGGAGTGGGTGAAGGTTATATTGCCGGTAGAGCCGTGAAAGCGTTGGCTTTGCAACCGAAAGCAAGTGACCAATTATATCGAGCAATGTTTATCGGACAAGCGGTAACTGAAACCGGTGGAATATTTGCCTTGGTTATAGGACTTTTGTTATTATTCAGCGGTTTTGCCGTGGAAGAACGCGGTTGGTTTGCTGTTGCGGCACTTTTGGGTGCGGGAACTGCCATAGGATTAGGTAGTTTGGGTCCCGGTTTCGGTGCCGGATATTCAGGTGGATATGCTGCCGATTCCATTGGAAGACAACCCGGTATCGGAAATCAAATTGTGGGTAATATGCTTATAGGACAGGCTTTGTCGCAAACATCCAATATCTTCGCATTAATTATTTCTTTGCTTTTATTATATATTGTGCCGTTTCAATCCGAATTTCCCACACTTACCATTTTTAAGGTTATTATGAAATCAACTGCTTATTTGGCGGCGGGTATCACTATAGGTATAGGAACTTTCGGTCCGGGAATTGGTATCGGACTTGTGGCGGGTCATGCAAATAAGATGTTAGGCAGATATCCGAGACAACGCCCTAATATCATTAAAATAATGTTTGTAGGAGCGGCAATTACCGAATCTATGTCGATATTATCGTTGATTGTGGCGTTTTTATTAATCTTTGCAGTGAATGTATAAAAAATAAATAAAAATACGGAGGAAAACATGGAACAAATAGCAAGAGCAGCAGCACTTTTAGGTGCAGGAATTTGTATGGGTATCGGAGCGTTAGGTCCGGGACTTGGTGAAGGATTTGTTGCAGGTAAAGCATGTGAAGGTATAGCAAAATCACCGGAAAATGCCAGCCTTATTACCAGAACAATGCTTGTGGGACAGGCAGTTTCCGAATCTACCGGTATTTATTCTTTGGTTATCGCTCTTCTTTTGATATTTGCCACTTAATATCACGGAGCTCTTATGATCAGTATAGATTATACGATAATTTTGGTTATTTTAAATTTTGTCGTATTAATATTGGTGCTTGATAAACTTTTATACAAGCCCATTGTAAAATTTTTGCACGAACGACAAAATGAGATTGCCAAAGATATAGAAGAAGCAAAGCTATCAAAAGAAAAAGCCAAAGAATTGGCGGCAAAAAAAGAAGAAGAGCTTAAAAAGACAGTTCAGGAAGCAAATGTTATCAAACAAAAAGCTAAAAAAGAAGCTCAACTTACCGCCGAAGAAATTCTTAAGGAAGCTCATGATTCCAAAAAGAAAATAATTTCGGATACGGAAAAACAACTGGAACACGAAAAAGAAAAAGTTCTTAAAGAAGTAAAAGGCGAATTAGCCGAATTAATAGAAAAAGTTTCCGAAAAAGTTATTCATGAAAAATTGGATGATGAAAAAGATGCTAAATTGATAGATGAAATTCTTTCTAATGAGGTAAAGATTGGAAACTAAAATTATTTCTAAAAGATATGCAAAGGCTTTTTTTAAAGATCTTAAACCCGATAATTGGAATAATGCTTTGCAGGATATTGCGGTTTTAAAACGTGTTCTTGAAAAAAAAGTAATATCGTTGCTTTCTTCCCCTATCACAAATCAAGCCGAAAAAGACAGTTTGATAGAAATGATTTCCGAGAACTTGAATTTGTCGGAAAAGTGGAAAAACTTCTTTAAGATTTTGGAGAAAAAAAACAGAATAAATTATATTACCACAATTGTTGATGAATTGGAGCAGATAATTTTATTCAATCAAGGGAAAGAAAAAGTAACCGTTATCTTGGCTCGGGAAGAAAAACCCGAAACCATAAAAAAAATTGAAAAGAAAATATCCGAAATTATTAAAAAAGAAATAGTAATGGAAATTGTTTTGGATCCTTCGATAATAGGTGGATTTATAGCGAAAACGGAATCACTTACGATAAACGGTTCCATAAAAGGTAATTTGATAAGATTGAAAAAATTAATAGAGGAATAATGAGGTTTTTATGAAAATACAACCTGATGAAATAAGTTCGATTTTAAAAGAGAAGATTGAAAATTTTAAATTCGATATCGATATAGAGGAAACCGGAAAGGTTATACAGGTAGGAGACGGTATCGCTCATATTTTCGGATTGGAAAATGTTATGGCGGGTGAGATGCTGGAATTTCCGGGGAATATCATCGGCATGGCATTAAATCTGGAAGAAGAAAACGTGGGATGTATCATCTTCGGAGAAGCTGAAAAAGTTAAAGAAGGTGATATCGTAAAACGCACAAAGCAAATTCTTTCCGTTCCCGTGGGCGAAAAGTTACTTGGCAGAGTTGTGAATTCATTGGGACAACCGATTGACGGAAAAGGTAAAATAGAATCTACAAAACTTATGCCGATAGAAAGAAAAGCACTCGGTGTTTTGCAAAGACAACCGGTGAAAGAACCCCTGCAAACCGGTATTAAGGCTATCGACTCTATGATTCCTATCGGTAGAGGTCAAAGAGAATTGATTATCGGCGATAAACAAACGGGAAAAACCGCTATCGCAATAGATACAATTATTAATCAAAAAGATACGGATGTGTATTGTATTTATGTGGCAATAGGACAAAAGAAGTCTTCCGTAGCAAAAATCGTGAAAACGTTGGAACGATACGGAGCTATGGAATATACTATTGTGGTTAGTGCCAGCGCTTCCGATTCCGCTTCTCTACAATACATTGCACCTTATGCAGGTGTTACTATGGGAGAATTTTTTAGAGATAACGGGAAACACGCACTAATCATCTATGATGATTTATCCAAACATGC
>CAZUGB010000032.1:0-1916 GCA_964619925.1 uncultured Candidatus Cloacimonadota bacterium | reverse complement strand
TTACTCAGCTCGATATTAATTTGGTTCAAACACTAAAAATAATCTCTGCATTTAATAAAATGGCGAACAATATCCCTTCACGAGTGGAAGGATTGGGTAAATATCGTAGATTTTTAATGGATATTACCATTGAAACGGGAAAATTGCGAACGGATATAAAATCCGCTTTAAAATCCGATTCCGAACTAAAAAATCTTTTGATTAAAGAAATGATTTTATCCATAAAACCCGATGCGAAACTGCATAATAAAAACGTTACCGCCGAAGAGGATAATTATAATTATCATTTTTTGGACGATAGACAGAAAGTTTATAAAAAAAACTTGGAACAAATACGAAAAACTTTGATGGAAGAAGAAAGAAAAATAATCAAAAACGGTAAATTCACGCCGATTTATTATAAACTACACACAGAAAACTATATGCTTTCATTACTACTCGATTTTATGAAACTTCACACGTATTTAACAAAAGAAAACCGACAAATTTTGGTCGATGTGATAAATTCGGTGGAAAAAAGTTTAAAATAACTTTTAAGAAAATTCCTCTTTTAAAGCTATGAATAAAGAAACACTCGTTCAATACTTCAAAAAAAATTTCACTTTGATATATGATGTTGATAATTTTGATTTCAATTACGGAACTTCCGATAAAGATAGCAAACTTTTTATAAAATATTCACTTTCAAATGAGAATTTTTATGAGAAAAGAATATCCGTGGATAAAATAGCTTGGAAAGAATGGAAGGGGAAAAAAATACCTTTTTTGTTTGATGAAGATAATTCCAAAAAAATTATGGAAACCGATGAAAACGGTAATGTTATACTAAATTATGATATTGTATCCGCCACATTTTATCTTCTTTCGGGACAAGACGAATATCTGAATAACAAAACCGATATTTGGGATAGATTCCAATATGAAAACAGTTTGATAAAAAAATTGAATATCATCGATTATCCTGTTGTATCTTATTATTTTGATATTTGTTACACTGCATTTTCAAAAGCAAATTATAAAATCAAGAGAAGAAAGTTATGGAATAATCGTGAGTTTGCTACATTTCTCACCCATGATATTGACAAATGTAAAAGCGGTTGGAAAGAAGATTCTTTTGCTCAAATCAAAAAGAAAAAATTCTTTTCCGCATTTGGTATTATCTTACGTAAAATCTTTGATAAAGACACTTGGTTTAATTTTGATAAAATTATACATATCGAGAATAATTTTAACATAAAATCCACCTTCTTTTTTTTACCGAAAAAAAACAAATACAATGCGGATTATAGTATAAACGAGCCAAAAATAAAAGGAATAATGACCAAACTTCGAAAATACGGTTTTGAAATCGGTATGCATCCGAGTTTGGGATGTAGTACAAGTGAAAACAATTTTTCAAAAGAATTGGAGGAATTCGATTTTCCGATAAATGGCGTTCGGTTTCATTATCTTTCTTTTGATATAAAAAAAACCGTTTCTATCTTAGAAAATAACAATATTTCATACAATTCCACATTGGGTTTTGCAGAGCAAATCGGTTTTAGAAGAGCCACTTGCTATCCGTTTTATCTTTATGATTTTGAAAATAAACGAATAAGCAATGTAATGGAATTCCCCTTGATTGTAATGGATACAACACTAAGAAAATATATGAATCTCAAACCGAAAGATGTTTTGAATAAAATAATCCCGCTAATTGATGAAGTTTCATCTTTCGGAGGAATTTTTACACTTTTATGGCACAATTCATATTTTTCCGAATACAAATACAAAGGTTGGAAATTCGTTTATATAGATATTTTAAAATATTGCAAATCCAAAAATTCTATGTTTTTTACCGGAAGGAATATTTATGAAACCATCTTATGAAAATATTCTTATTTTGGATGGAGATCATAAAAATACTCTTGCTATTG
>CAZUGB010000031.1:0-13809 GCA_964619925.1 uncultured Candidatus Cloacimonadota bacterium | reverse complement strand
TTAATATGGATGATGCAAAAGTGGCTATTATCGCCGCAGGTATCACGTCACGTTCGGCAAAATCAGCAGTTCTCACGGCAAGAAAAAACGATAGAAAATTAGGATTGGTAAGACCTTTAACCATTTGGCCTTTCCCAGATGATGCAATCAGAAAAGAATTGGAAAACGTAAAAACAATTATAGTTCCCGAACTCAGCCAAGGACAGCTGTTACATCAAGTTGAAAGAGTTTTGTACAAATGCAAAAAGAAAAAAGTAATTCCGATTCAAAAGGTAAACGGCAAATTAATCACACCCGAAGAAATTTTAAAAGCCGTGAAGGAGGCAAGATGAAAATGATTCCTCAAAAAACAGTGCATAAATATCTGCGTCACAACAAAAAATTTCCTCATGTTTGGTGTCCGGGTTGTAGTAACGGTATAGTATTGGGAGCTATAATAAGAGCAATAGAAGAACTACAATGGGACAAAGACAATATCACAATGGTTTCGGGAATAGGATGTTCCAGCAGAATGCCGGTTTATATCGATTTGAACACTTTGCATACGCTACACGGCAGAGCCATAGCTTTTGCCACGGGAATAAAGATGTATAAGCCCGAAATGAAAGTGGTTGTGGTTACCGGCGACGGTGATTCGTCCGCTATCGGCGGAAATCATCTTATACATGCGGCAAGAAGAAATATCGATATGACGGTGGTGGTTATCAATAATAATATCTACGGTATGACAGGCGGACAATATTCGCCCACAACCCCGCCTAAATCTTATGCCACTACAATGCCTTTCGGTAATATAGACACCCCGTTTGACATTTGTGAACTTGCAATGGGAGCAGGTGCCACCTTTGTGGCAAGAACTACGGCGTATCATGCCATAGAAGCCGAATCTTTTATCAAACAAGGTTTTGAACACAAAGGTTTCGCTCTAATCGATATAATTAGCGCTTGTCCCACATACTACGGAAGATTAAATAAAACCGCCGATCCTTCTGCCATGATGAAACAAATGAAAGAAGAAGCAATTCCCGTTAAGGTTTATGAAAAATTAACGGATGAAGAAAAAATCGGAAAATATAAACGCGGAATTTTAAGAAAAGTGGAAAGAATCGAATATACAGAGGCATATCATAATCTTGTGGAATTATTGCAGTCTCAAAGTGAGGACAAATAATGAAAAAGAAAGATGATATTAAAACAACCGAAATCAGGTTAAGCGGTAGCGGCGGACAAGGTTTGATAACGGCGGGATATTTATTGGCAAAAGCCGCAGTGCTGGACGGAATAAACGTTACCCAAACCAAAAGTTACGGTCCCGAATCACGCGGCGGAGCAAGTAGAACCGACGTAATTTTAAGTAACGCTACAATTTATTTTCCCGAAGCTACCAATTTTGATATTTTGCTTTGTTTAACCCAAGAGGCTTTGGACAAATATATCGATCATGTGAAAAATACGGGAATTTTGGTAGCCGATAGCAAATTGGTGAAAAACATTCCCAAAATAGAAGCCAAAATTTATTCATTGCCTTTCACGGAAAAAACACTGCAAACTCTTGGCACCACATTGCCTACAAACATTGTGGCATTATCTTTTTTGGTAAGAAAAACTCATCTTGTATCGGAAAAATCTTTAAAAGACGTGATTAAACAATTTAAACCCAGATTTGCCGAAATGAACATCAAGGCAATGAAATTGGGATTTGCTTTGGCGGATAATTTTAAGGATTAACAATGCTAAAAAAAATCAGTCATCTTGGTATCGCAGTAAAAAATCTTGATGAAGCAATAAAATTTTATGAAAGTTTGAATTTGAAATTGGAAAAGATAGAGGAAGTGCCTTCTCAAAAGGTTCGAGTGGCGTTTTTTCCTATCGGAGATGTTCGAATAGAATTATTGGAAGCTACTTCCGACGATAGCCCCATAGCCAAATTCATAGAAAAGAAAGGACAGGGAATACATCATTTGGCATTTGCCACCGATAACATAGAAAAAGAGCTAAAAGAGATAGAAGAAAAAGAGATAAGACTGATTGATAAAAAACCCAGAAAAGGTGCGCACGGAGCGGAAATCGCATTTTTACATCCCAAATCCACTCTTGGTGTTTTAATAGAAGTTTGTAAAGAAAAAGAATAATTTCAGGGGGATTTTTCCCCCTTTTTTTGAGGACTTTATGACTGACAATCTAAAAGAAAAAATTTTGCGATTGAAAAAAGAAAAAAACGCTATTATTCTTGCTCACAATTATCAAATTACCGATGTGCAGGATGTTGCCGACTTTACGGGAGATTCTTTGCAATTGGCAATTGAAGCCGAAAAAGTGAAAGCCGATATTATTCTTTTTTGCGGTGTAAGATTTATGGCGGAAACGGCAAAATTGCTAAATCCTTATACAAAAGTGCTTCTTTCCAAAAAAGATGCCGGTTGCCCTATGGCTGATATGATTACCGCCGAACAGTTGCGTGAATTCAAATCAAAATATGAAAATGCCGTTACGGTTTGTTATGTAAATTCTTCCGTGGAAGTAAAAGCCGAAAGCGATATCACCTGTACTTCCGGAAATGCCGTAAAAGTGATAAATTCCATACCCGCAGACAAAACCGTATTGTTTGTTCCCGATCAAAATTTGGGTACTTATGCCGCCGAACAAACAGGACGCAACGTTATTGTATGGAAAGGTTTTTGTAATGTGCATCATCATAATATCACACTTATGGATGTGAAAAGAATAAGAGAAAAATATCCCGATTATAAACTTTTGGTTCATCCCGAATGCAAACCGGAAGTATTTGAAAAAGCCGATTTGGTTGCTTCCACAAAAGGAATGGCGGATTATGTGAAAAATCATGATAAGGTAATTATAGGAACGGAAATAGGACTGTATCATAAATTAAAAAAAGAATATCCTACCAAACATTTGGTGCCGCTTTCCGAAAAAGCCGTTTGCATCAATATGAAAAAAACAAATTTGGAAGATGTGTATAAAACTCTTTCGGAAGAGAAAAACGAAATTACCATACCTTCGGAGATAGCCGAAAAAGCCAAAAAATCCATTGTAAGGATGCTACAATTGTCATAAATTTATGAACAAAAAAGAAGTAGTGCTTCCGTTTGGCAAAACGATTTATCAGTCAAAAGCGGGACACGGTATCACCACAGATACCGCCTTTTTGGTGGAAAAAGTTTTAAATTATTCAAACGAAAATACTGTAAAAGTTTTGGAACTCGGTTCAGGAAACGGAATTATAGCGATAATGTTGGCATGGTATAGGCAAAATTGGAAAATAAAAGGGATAGAAATCCAAAAATCACTTGTGGAATTATCCAATGAAAACAAGAACAAATTAAATCTATCGAATATCACATTTGAAGAGGCTAATTTAAACGGTTTCAAAGATAACATCTCGTATGATATTATCGTATCCAATCCGCCCTATTTTCCCGTAAATCAAGGCAAAATAAGCCCCGTAAAAGAAAGAGCCATTGCGCGTCACGAAGTTTTTACCGACATGAAAAATATCCTTTTGTGCATAAACGAAAATCTATCCGATAACGGCTCGGCGTTTTTATTAT
The DNA here is from genome assembly GCA_964619925.1 of uncultured Candidatus Cloacimonadota bacterium. Classification (GTDB taxonomy): domain Bacteria; phylum Cloacimonadota; class Cloacimonadia; order Cloacimonadales; family TCS61; genus CAZUGB01. The sequence continues at coordinate 10,240 of CAZUGB010000031.1, read as the reverse complement.
ATCCCTATCAAAGAGAAACGGATTTGGAAAAAGAAATTAAAAACATTGACCGTATAACCATAGCTAAAAAATTTATTTCAAATAGAACAAAAAGCGTTGTGTTCCAAATAATAAGAGGGTAAAAAATGGTAAAAATCAGTAATTTGATAATTAAAATCGATGATTTTGAACTTTTGACAACAGAAGAAATCATTTTGAAAAAGAATGAAAAAATGTTGCTCATCGGGAATAATTCGTCAGGAAAATCCCTCTTTTTAAAATCATTGCACAAAAAGTATTTTAATCACAACGGCAATTTTGAAATATCTCAATCGGGAATTTTTAATAAAAAGAGAAAACATTCGCTTTATATAGAGCCGGAAGTAAATTTGTTTGCCGATAAATCGATTTTTAAAAACATTACTTTCCCTTTGGATAAAATAAAAGACAGAACTCTGGAAAAGATTTCGGATTTATGCAATATAGCAAAACTCGGCGAAATATACTCTACCAAATGTTCCGTTTTATCCTATTCACAAATGAAAATGGTGGAATTAATCAGAGCCGTTATAGTTAATCCGATTGTTATTTTAATAGATGACATTGATAATTATTTCGATGATATTAATATGAATTTGCTTTTTGAGATTTTTAAAGCATCCGATAATGATTTTTCGGTAATTGCCACGGCAAAAAAATTGAAACCCGAATTTACAAACCTGTTTCGTATTCAGAATAAAAGAGTGGTAAGGCTATGATAAAAAACTTAATATTTCTTTCACTGATTTTGATAATTTCACTTTTTGCGTATAACTTTTTTTATAATGTGGTCAATTACAAGATAATGCAGTTTGAAAAGTCCGTTGCGGATATTCCCGTGGTGGTGGTATCTCATAACGATAGTTTGATAACAAGGCTTTCGGTAAAATTGGATTCTTTGGATTTTGTGGATAATATAAAAATTTCAATGGCGGATACGTTAAGAAAAAATTTGATAAAACGCTACAAATTGGAAAAAGCAAAAAAATATTTGGAAGATTCCAAACTGCCGAATGTTTTGAAGATATTTGTAAAAAAGGGGATGTTTACATCATATAACAAAACCGTTTTGGCACAAAAATTAAAACCTTACACAAAGGAAATAATAATAAAATACAATGATGAAATTTGGCAGGAAACTACCGATAAAATAGATTTTTTCAAACGAATTTTATATAACATTTCGCTTATTTATGCGGGTTTATTAGGAATATTATTCATTTATTTGAGATATATTTTTGAGATGATGACAAATCCGTATTGGATAAAATTTGCAAAAAGTGGCGGGAGATATTCCAAAAGGTTTTATTCGTTTTTATTAAATTCCTTTGTAATTTCCCTATTTTCCGTTTTGATAGCCTACTTTGCTTTTTATCCTCTTAAAGTGTTTTCACCTTATTTCAATCCCGTAAACCGAATGATAGTAATCTATGAATTTGCGATAGTATTGTGTGTTAATCTTTTAACGATGTTTTTAATCAAAAGAAAATATGATTAAGATAAAATATGTTCCCAATTTACTCACGATAATCAGAATGTTGATAGTGCCTTTTTATATCTGGCTTACTTTTTTTGAGAAAACCAAAACTTCGCTGATAGTGGCTTTTGTGCTTTTTGTAATAGCTTCGCTAACGGATTATTGGGACGGACAAATTGCCAGAAAATATAATGTGATAACGAATTTTGGAAAAATTATGGATCCTTTGGCAGACAAAATTTTGGTAATTTGTGCATTAACCGCCTTGGCTTCCAATGTGATAGGTTATATTAATTGGTGGATTTTCGGGATTATAGTTTTTAGGGAAATATCCGTAACGATTTTAAGAGAAATCTATGTGAAAAAAGGTATTTATATTGCCGCAAACATTTGGGGGAAAGTAAAAACGGTTATGCAAATGACGGGAATTATCTTGGCTTTGTTTTATCATAGTGTTTTGCAGTATTATTTTTCGGCAAATTTCACACACACGGTTCGCTCTGTTTTTATAATTTATTTTTGGATTACGGCAATTGTAACCATTTTATCGGGAGCTAATTATTTTATAATAAAAAAACGAGGTTAATTCCGAAATGAAAAAGTTTCTATTTTTATTTTTGATAGGATTATTATTATTTTCGTGTACCCATAAAAAGGTTTATAAAAAAGATACCCACACTTCCGATATAAAAAAACCTTGGAGTTGGGGAAAATTACAAACCATATATGTTTTTGCCGACGATGATCTTTGGGAAGAAAATTATCATTATCTCAAGATGATTTTGGAAAGAAAATTTTTTACCACCGAAGATGAAAAATATTTCGAAATAAAAAGAGCCCCTTACAAAGATTTGGAAGAATTTTACAAGTACAATAACCTCTTGTTTTTGGGTATAATGAATTCTTCCGATGATGTGTCCGCTTATGTAAAAAGCGTAATGAAAAAAAGGTAACGGACGAGGTAACAAAAAAGAAAAGAGGCATCTATGCGGTTAATAACCTTTGGGCACAAGATCAGATTATAGCTTTTGTATTGGCTTATGACAAAAAAAATCTGGTATCGGAAATAAAAGAAAAAAATGCTAAAATTTTTAAGATATTTTTAGACAAATTGTATGCGCGAATAAAAGAAAAAACATACAAAAGAGAATTGTATCCGCCCTCTTCATTCAAAGATTTGCCTTGGAAGATGGATATTACAAAAAATTATGTTTTATACAAAAGAGGAGAACGTTTTACCTCGTTTTTAAGTAGAATTGTCACAAAACCGGATAAATATGTTGCCGTTTATTATGAAAAAATCGATAAAAAGGATTTCGGCAAAGAGTGGATGATAAAAGCTCGTTCTAAAATCGGCGAAACATATTACGAAGGCGACAAAATCGATAAACTGTCTTTTATTGTAAGAAGAAAATACAAAATCGGCAAATACAAATGTATTAAAATTCACGGTAGATGGCAAAACGAAAAATACTACATAGGCGGAGCTTTTCAGTCTTTTGGAATTTATGACGATAAAACCCATACCGCATTTTTGATTGATAATTCGGTATATTATCCGCAAGGGAAAAAACTGCTTTCGATGATAGAATTGGAAGTAATATCTTCCACATTTGAAATAAAAACACCCACAGATGAAAAATCTTCAAATTAAGATTTTAGATTATCATCAATATTTTAATGAAATAAGAAATATTCGATTTACTGTATTCGTAAAAGAGCAAAACGTCCCGCAGGAATTGGAAATAGACGATTTGGACGAGAAAGCAATTCATATACTATGCTACGTGGATAACAAAGCCGTGGCAACAGGCAGAATTATAAAAGAAGACGGTCATATAGGAAGAATAGCGGTTCTAAAAGAATATCGCGGAAAACAAATCGGAAAAATGATTATGATTTTTATTATGGAAATAGCAAAAGAATTCGGATTATCGTCCGTGTGGCTATCTTCTCAATTGGTTGCAAAAGGTTTTTATAAAAAACTGGGGTTCAAAGAATACGGCGAGATATTTTTGGATGCGGGTATAGAGCATATCAATATGAAAAAAAAGTTCCAATGATTTTGAAAAAAGCATAAAAAAAGGCGTTTGTCGAAAAATCAAACAAACGCCGTAAAAAACGATTGTAATAAATTATTTATTTTTGAAAAAACGAGTTTGTAAAATCCGGTAATTCCGGATGCTTGTTGATTATCATTTTTTTCAATTTTTTATCTGTTAATCTGTCGTTCATAGGATGTTTAAATTCGTAGTAGGAAGGTTCGGGACCGATAAATAACTTGTATTGCGTATCACTAATGGGGACGGCTACAATAAGGGTATTCAAATAGCCGGTGGCTTCTTCCAATACCTTATTTGTGTTTCCGTCGGTATGAACGTCGGCAACCAAAACCGTGGTTAATGTTTTTCTTTCCGCTTTGCCTATGGTTCTTTTTAGGATTGCACCGAAATTATTTAACATATCATAATCTTTATTATCCAACATTTCATTTTTCAATTCTTTTTGTGAGATTTTAATTAATTTGTCTATCAAATCGGAGAGAGCGGTAAGTTTGTATAAATCTTTTTCTTCTACGATATTCATTTCTTGCAAGCCTCTTTTGGTCATATCTACGGTGGCTTTTAGGATGGCATAAAATATCGGCAAAGGTTCTGCATAGCCTTTCACTTTTTTTATTCCGTGCGGTCCGATGCTTGTTAATTTTCGGGGAGTATAGCTTTGTTTTGCATACAAAATCGTATCGTGGCGTAAAGCGGTCCACGAAGAGAGAGCCGTATTAAGAAGTCTGTCTTGCCAAGCTACCGATTTCATAAATCGGGGATAACCGTTACCACGCGGTTCATTAAGGTTTTTAAGAGCGTAAAGCCAGCACCAATAAAGATTTTTGTGCCAATCTTTCGCAGAGAGCGAAGAAAATTCTTCTTTTAGCATATTCAATTGTTTGTCATAATTATCATAGTTTGTATCGTCGGCATTTTTTAATATCTCATAAGCTCTTTTGGAGCCTAACACGGCAAAAACATCCAAACCGCGCGGGAAACCTCTTGTGGGACCCTGCGGAGTGATAACCATTGTGAAAGGTTTTTTATTTCCGAGATACTTATCCACTTTGGGAAATACAAGATTATTGAACATATATGAATCGGGAATAAATTTTTGTCCGAAAAGTCTAAATCCCATGGTTTTGGAGAGTATTTTATCCAAATCGTCGGGACTAAAAGGCGGTAGCAAACCGATATCGCCCGTGCCACCGTATATTTTGGGGGGATTTAATTCGGCTATTTTCAGCTGCAGTTTTGTGAAATATTTTTTCTTTTTAAAATGATAGAATTTTTTTCTTTTGAAAGATTTTTTTAATATTTTTTCATACTGTTTCAAGGTTAAGTCATCGGAAGTTCCCACGAAGAAAGCTATTATTTTGTACATTCTTTCCCATTTTTGTTTCAGATTTTTTTTCTTATCAAAAAGTTTGGCTATCGAAACGGCTTGCATGGTTTGAATTTTTGCATCGTATTTGGAAATAAGTGCCGTGTACATCGGATCATCGGGAGCCGGTTTGCCTTTTGGCACCTTGTTATCGCCTTTTATAAGCATTGTCATTCTGCCGTACCACATCATTGAAAGAAAATATTTTTTTAAGATTTCCGACGAAGTGTAATGTCCTCTCGGTACATATTGCGAATAATCTTCCTTGTAAATAAAAAGAGGGGAATTGTCAAAACCCTGATGTCTTTTGATAAGTGATAATTCGTTTTCCACAACCGAATATACATCGTTAAGACTTTTTATCTCATTTAAGGATTTGTAATCCAACAAAGCGTAAGGTACCGAAAAATATATCAAATTTCTTTTATATACTTCTTTTTTGATGCCTCGTGAGTGTTTGTATTTTTTCAGATAATAATTTCTGAAATATTGTGTGATTTCCAATAAATCGTTGTAAAAGTATTTTTCTTCCGTGTTTTTGAGTATTTTATCAAATACGATGTGGTAATAATGCAATAATGTGGATGAGGTGATAAAAAGCGGTAAGTCCGCCGATTTCATAGCATTGTAAAAATTTTCGTAATTGTCGTAGTAATAGTTGTTCTTTTTTACCACAAATCCGTTTTGAATAAGTTTGTTTAGCGTATTTTCATCCAAATAATTTTTAAATTGTTCCAAATTTACAATGTTTGATTTTGTAATTGAATCGGGTTCAACCACTTCCGGTGTAACAACGGGTAATTTTTCGTCGAAATAGATAGAAAAATCATAATCCTGTGCATACAAAGAAAACGATAACGTTGCTAAAAGAAAAACAAATACATATTTCATTAGAACCATCCTTTTATTATTAATTTTATTTCTTTTTTCATATTTCCGCTTGAAGCGAAACTGTCGTCATTCACCAAACCGTAAGCACCCCACCAGCCGGGACCGTATTGCAGGTATAGTTCCGTATTTCCCGAAATTCTGTATTGGATTTCCGCAAAAATCGAATGACGTGAGCCCGCTTTGTCGTTTGCTATCATACCCCGAGTGAAAACTCTTGTTTTATCGGTGATATTTGCGCTTAACTCAATTCCGCCGAGTTGTTTTTCTTCCAAAGTGTTTATATCTTTTATTTTGAATTGCGTTAGAAGTTTGGCTATTTTGTTTTCCACCGAAAGTTCCGTGAAAAAATCGTAGTGTTTATAAAGATTGCCTTGCCAATGTTCGTCTCGCTTATTAAAGTATATCTTTGTTTTAAAGCCTTTTATAAATTCTATGTAAATTTCGGAATACAGGTTTGCGTTTTTATTATAGAAAGCACATCCGTTCCCAAAGAGGATAGTGTATCGGGAACGATTTTTTCGTTTTGACTGTAATTAATCGTTAATGTGATAGCTCTTTGAGGAATGAGATAGTATGAATTTATCCAAAATCCCCATTGGTTGGATTGATTGTTGCCCATATAATTTCGATAGGTGTTTCCGTATGAAAATGCGCCCGGAGTAAAAGCCCAATATCCAAGTGAAGGAGTGCCTATTTTAAAACCGCTTATTTCCATTTTGGCGGCTAAATTGGCTTTGTAAAAATCTTTTATGCCGTTTTTATAATATTCTTCGGTTAGGTTTACATTGTTTGTTTCGGAAGGAACTTGGCTTACTGCAAATTCCCAATTTAAGAAATATTTTCCCAATCTTAATTTATAATCGTTTGCCATTACCTGATTGTAAGCTTTCTTTTGCAGATTTGATACTGTTTCGTGATAATTTTTTCTTTGAAAAAAAATACCGGTGTTAAGTTTGTTTTTAAAAAGTGATTGTCTTATCCTGAAAAGATGAATATCGTCGCCTTCGCCGGAAGAAAAATCGGAAAAGACATAGGTGAAACTGCCGCCGAAAGGATACCAAACATCCAATCTGCCGCCTTGACCGTTGTTATCATTATTTACCGAACCTGTATTTAATATTCCCAAAAGAGAGCTATCGGTCCAATAAAAAGAGCTTCCGCGACTAAATAGCGTGCTTCTAAAACCGTAGCCGTTTTTTTGTTGGGTAAATGAAATGTTAGCTTCCGCCAAAACACCTTCGGTTTTGTGGGAGATGTTATAATAATTGTTATTGTCTTTGTCCGAATAAAATTTAAAGAAAATCGAAGAATTATTTATCGGATTGGCGTAAAATCGAGTTTCGAAATAGTAATTGGGATCCCACAAGTTATATTCAAAATCACCGGAATCATAGCTTTTTCCCAAAGACAAATCAAAAAAGCCTTCCATCTTTACCTGAGCGTTTATCAGCGAGAATAAATATATCAAAAGAAAAATAAATAGTATTTTTTTCATAGCCTTGCCTATTTGATTTTATATGATAATGATATTCGATAGTTACTACCGAGACTATCATGAGATAAAATAGCGGCGTCCAAAGTCCATTTTTTTGATTTTAGTCCGAAACCTATGGTTAGAAATTCGCCGTTTAAACCGATTCGCGGAGCAAAAACATTATAAAACCAAAGTTCACCGCCAATTTTGAATTTTGAGTGTGTAAAGTTGTAATCGGTAGTAAGGTTCATCAGATTTTTCCAATTATAAGATAATCCTACGGTATATTCGCTTTTTACCTCGTCATTATAATCCAAAAATTTTATGTTCGGCTCGAATATGTTTTTTGCGGTGAAACCAAGACTTATGGCATTTGACAAATCCGCTATCAAACCCAAATCCATATCGAATTTTGTGGGGGATAAAGCCTCTTGAAAATTTACAAAAGAATGATAAATCTTTGATGAAAAGCCGAAATAAACAGGTTTGTTTTTTATGTAAATCACACTTGATGCGGATAGATAATAGCTTTGTTCGGAATAATCGTTTCCCAAAATCAATTGATTTGTGCCCAATCCTATTTTTGCATAAGGAACCGAAAAGGTAACGGCTCCCATTTCATTGTATAAATCGGGAACACCAAAAATATTTTGATGAGATAAAATAGCATTGATGCCTTTTGTTTTTCCTACTCCTGCGGGATTGATAAACACAGCGGAAGCATCCTTTACAAAAGCCGTGTGAGCATCTCCCATTGCGTAGGAATATGCGCCTTTGTTAAAGGTAATGTAGGACGCAAAAACAAACATCGGTAATAAAATAAAACTTAATATCAGTATTTTTTTCATATCTGCCTACTTAATCACTACTATTGCTCTTTTTTCGCTAATTTCACCGGAATCCGAAATAAAACGAAGAATATACACACCAACAGGCACAATTTTGCCGTATTTATTTCTACCGTTCCACATCCAAGATAATTCCTCATTGGTAATCGGTTCTGCTTTTGCAATATACTTGCCTTCGGTATTGAAAATTTCCACATTAAAGGGGGAAACTCTATTGGTTTCCATGTTAAAAGTTATGGTTTCTTTGTAGGGAGAAAAGATTTTACCATGCGGAAAAACGATTTTAGTAATTTCCAAAGATACGGGTTTGAAAGGCGGTTTTTTAAAGTAGGATGTTTTTTTAAAGGGAGCTGAGTTCATATCAGGCAAACCGTCGCCGTTTTCATCTACGTTTACACATACATAATTATCTATAATCACCGTTTTGTTGGCATCGTTCGGCATTCCTTCCAGATTGTCGGGTGCCACATCGGGACCGCTTTTATAATCGCTGCCGCTTGTGATAAGTGCTATAAATTTTATCAAGGGATAATTTTGCATTGTTCGTTGGTTATCATTTTCGGGATATAGGATGTTCCAAGGAATTTTAGCCTCCATACTTCTATCCAATTTTCCCGTGTTAAAAGTGGCGTATGCTTCTATGGAAATTTGATCTGCGGTGGTATTTGAGCCTTGTTGCAATTTCCAAAATTGCGGAGCCGTGTTTGTATCCCATGTGGCCAAAAAGAAATCGGGATTGGAGTTATAAAATTTAAATGCTCTTTTCCAAGTGTTTAATTGGAGCATATTGCTAATTCCGTAATCGTTATAAATATCGATAAAGAGAATAACATTATTCGACCAACTGCAAGCATCTACCGCCACATACAGAAAATTTTCGTCCCAAGTTACATCGATTTGTCTTACATCGTTGTAGATACCCCATTTGGAATCATTATCCGATTCAAGAGGGACATAGCAATTTGTAATAGTATCTTGAATAATTTTTTCATCAAGTGTGAAATCGTCGGAATAACCGTCTATCACAATTCTGTTTGATAAATCGGTGCTTGTAGCGGCAAAAAGCAAAGAGTTTAATAATAAGATAAATAAAAAGTATTTCATTTTTTTCTCCGGTTTAATCGTCTCCACCCAATAAACCACCTATAATAGACCCGCCTATACCTCCGAAACCTCTTGATTCGCCTTTGTTATGATATGAAAAAGCTCTGTGGATTCTGTCGGCGAGTCGTGAAAAAGGTAATGTTTGAAAATATACCGTTCCCGGACCTGTAACCGTGGCAAGAAACAATCCTTCACCGCCGAACAAGGCGTTTTTAAATCCGCCTACAAACTGAATATCATATCTTATGGAAGTGGAAAAAGCCACAAGACATCCCGTGTCAACCCTAACGGTTTCTCCGGCTTGAAGTTCCTTTTTTATTATGGTGCCACCTGCATGGATAAATGCCAAGCCGTCACCGTCTAATCTTTGAAGTATAAAACCTTCGCCGCCGAATAGACCGGCTCCGATTTTTTTGGTAAATTCCACATTTATTTCTATACCGTTTGCGGCACAAAGAAAGGCATCTTTTTGGCATAAAAAACTATTTCCGAAGTCGGATAATAAGATCGGAATAATCTTTCCCGGATACGGTGCGGCAAATGCAACATGACTTTTTTGGTTTCCCGCATTTACGAATGAAGTAATGAAAAAACTTTCTCCCGTAATCATGCGTTTTAATCCTTTCAGAAGACCACCGCCCGTGGAAGTTTGCATTTTTATATCCCGCTCCATATACATCATAGCGCCTGCTTCGGCTCTAACGATTTCTCCCGGGTCCAGCTCGATTTCCACCATTTGCATATCATCACCGAATATTTTATAATCAATCACATCAGCAGCCATTTTATTCTCCGTTTATGTTTTTATTGTTTCTAAACTTTTTTTATTGCGAATATTATGTCAAACAAAATGATTTTTTTGAATATTACCCTCGATATAATTTTTTTAAGAAATAGTTGTTAAAATGATTACCGATTATTCGAAAGATGTAAAAAAGTTAAAAATACAATTTCAAGATTGTAAAATGAAAAGATTGTAATTTCCTATTTAAAAAAAGC
>CAZUGB010000030.1:0-6857 GCA_964619925.1 uncultured Candidatus Cloacimonadota bacterium | reverse complement strand
ATGATATTTCAAGAATATTTAAATTTAAAATTGAGGAAGTTTTTATCTTTGAAAATAAATAAGGCAGCACACAACAAAAAATATAGTGCATTTGGCAGACAGTGCTAATAATGACGATAATAGCAACAATAAACAGAAGTGCGAAAAAACCCACCACTACGCATATACTAAACCCTTAAATACCTATTTTAATTAATCGTAAAATTGTTAAAACAAATGAAATATTATTATTAGACTACTCTTCTTTATTTTCATATCAATGCAATTTTTTTGACGTGGTTGTAATCTTAAGTAATGAGATGTAATTTCTCAATTATGCTAAATTGTTATTTTTTTATTTCTTTTTCAATTTGTCGTACCCGTAAGTTACTATAAAATCCTTTATCCATAGCTAACACTATAAAATTTTAATAAGTTCTTGACGTATTTATCATATTAATAAAAAAATGCATGCGGCGTTGTAATTTATTTTGTTTCATACGGATAATGCAATGCGAATTAATAATTAAGGGGGCAATGTGAAAAAACTGCTTTTTCTTTTAACAATTTTTATGATTTTTTCTTTGTCTTTTGCCGATACCGTATGGTATGAAAATTTCGATTCTTATTTCGACGGCAGCGGTATAAACGGTTACGGAAACATCGGTGATTATCCCGATAATGTTTACAAATGGTCTCTTGATGTATCAAACGGCTCACTTTCCGGCTCTTCCGACTACCTGAAAACTCACTCCGGCAAATTGGAAGCTCGAGATGTGGACGGTGATGTATTTTGGCTTTCCCAATCCATAGATATTTCGTCATACACGGATGTGTCGTTTTCATTGGATGTTTCTGAAACGGGCGACTTGGAATCCGCAGACCACGTTGATGTATTGTATTCCTTGGATAATGGAAACTACACTCTCGTTCCGAATTGGGATAATATGGGAACGTCTTCACACACCTTGGTAGGTGATAAACCGAACGATAACGATTGGCAAAATACAAATATCTCAATTTCCGGACTTTCAGGCAATACACTTCGCTTGAAAGTTATAATGAAAATAAACGCAAACACCGAATATATCCAAATAGACAATATCACGGTGGTAGGCACCCCGCAAACTAACGATTATTATTCTTCAATATCTTCAAATCTTACGGGAAACGATTTGAAACAAGCTTTGCATAATTTGATAAAAGGTCACAGAGCATATTCTTATGCCTCCGAAACAGCAGACAATATTATGAAAGAAGCCGATCAAGATCCTAATAATCCTGATAATTTAATAGAAATCTATACTGGTGATTCCGAAGATTATATCAGTAGCAGAGAACATGTTTGGGCAAAATCACACGGAGATTTCGGTACCGCCAGACCCACCGGTTCCGACCTTCACAACCTAAAACCCTGCCAAAAAAACGTAAATTCCACCAGAGGAAGCAAAGATTTCGACTTAGGTGGTTCGGAAGTTAGTTCGGCTCCCGGAAACTATACGGATAGCGATTCGTGGGAACCCAGAGACGAAGTAAAAGGTGATGTTGCAAGAATATTATTCTATATGGCAGTAAGATACGAAGGCGACGAAGACAATGAACCCGACCTTGAATTGGTAAACGGAGTAAATACAAAGGATAATACTATTTCAAGGAAATATGGCGAAATGGGAAATTTGGAAGTTCTCTTGCAATGGAACATCCAAGATCCGGTAGATGAATTTGAAATGCACAGAAACAATGTAATTTATTCATATCAACATAATAGAAACCCCTTTATCGATCATCCCGAATGGGCAAATAAAATTTGGCAAACATCGTCGAACGAAGCATCGGTTATAATATCGGAAATTTGCGATCCGAAATACAATTATCGAGATAACAGATTTTTGGAAATTTGTAATGTGGGAACAGGTTCTCAAAATCTAAACGGCTGGCAAATTGTAGCTGTTGCAAACGGTAATGATGTCCATTATTGGGACCTTTCCGGAAGTATAGATGCAGGTGAAGTTTTAACATTCGGCACAAACTCCGCCGATGTAACTATCGATTACCAATCAAGCGGATGGTATTCAGATAACAGATATTGGAACGGCGGTTCAAACGACGGAGCTAAACTTGTGGATTCATCGGGTAATATAGTTGATATTATCGTGGCAAATTCCTACCTTTTTAATGATAAAACACTCGTAAGAAATCCCGATGTTTTGGAGCCTTCGGGAAATTCCACCGAATTTGACGAATGGACTGCCACAAGGGTAAATTATGCTTACAACGCAACCCCGGGAACTCATAATTACGGACAAAGAAAATCATCCGATACTCCGCAAATTATATCCTATAAAATTTATAATTATCCAAACCCCTTTAATCCTACAACAACATTCTTTTATCAAATCAATCAACCGGCAAATGTGGAAATTAGCATATACAATTTAAAAGGTGAAAAAGTTAAAACCCTTGTAAAAGATAATAAAAACACAGGTAATTATGAAATAGTATGGGATGGAAAAAACAAAAACAATCAAAGAGTATCAAGTGGCGTTTATCTGTATAAAATGGATATTAACAACAAAACTCACACTGTAAAACGTTGCGTACTGCTAAAATAAAAAACGATTTATACAAGCATTTAGCCTCGATATTTTATCGGGGCTTTTTTTTATATAAAATGGCTGGGGTGGAAGGAATCGAACCCTCACATACGGAACCAGAATCCGCTGTCCTACCGTTAGACTACACCCCAAATTATCCAAAGAAAAAGTCCCGAAAACTTCGGGACTATAAATATGGCTGGGCCGGGAGGATTCGAACCCCCGAATGCATGGACCAAAACCATGTGTCTTACCACTTGACGACGGCCCAATTATTATTGGTGTTTTATGGCGGAGAGGGTGGGATTCGAACCCACGGTGAAGTGTTACCCCCACACACGCTTAGCAGGCGCGCACCTTCAGCCAGCTCGGTCACCTCTCCCGAGACTTTAAGATCATATACCATGGCGGAGGATGAGGGACTCGAACCCCCAAGGGCAAAGCCCGGCGGTTTTCAAGACCGCTGTCTTACCAATTAGAACTAATCCTCCGATTGGGTTGTGCCAAATAATTTCACTTTGATTTGATGTCAAATTTTTTATCCCTAAATTTTCTATTTTTTTATTCGGCTTTCCCATTTCTTCGGCTTTATGCAAATTATTCAAATAAAAATTAACCGTCCTGTATTTATCATTTGCCAAAATATTCCCTCTCTATTTTCTTGAATTAAAAAATATTTGGAATTATCAAAATGAAAACTTATGATTATATTATCGTCGGTGCAGGTTTAACCGGAGCGGTGATAGCTCGTCTTTTAAAAGAAAAAGGTCAAAAAATTCTTATTTTGGAAAAAAGAAATCATATCGCAGGCAATTTATATGATTACACACACAACTCAAATCTTTTGATTCAAGCCTATGGACCACATTATTTCAGAACAAACTCACAAAAAATATGGAACTTTTTGAAAAATTTTACTGAATTTTATCCATATGCCGCAAAAGTAAAAACTCTGGTGGATAACAAATTGGAGGATTGGCCGGTAAATAAAAGCTATCTTGATAAATTAACCGAATCACAAAAAAAGGATATTTTAAAAACCGATAATCCGAAAAACTTTGAAGAAATGTGTCTAACAAAAGCTCCCAAACTCATTTATGAAAAATTCATTAAAAATTATACAATCAAACAATGGGGTATAAATCCCCGCAACCTTCAAGCAAAATTGGCACAAAGATTTTCCGTTAGAAATAATTATGAAACCAAACTTACACCTAATCATAAATTTCAAGGATTACCAAAAAAAGGTTACACCAAAATGATTAAAAAGATGATTGAAGATATTCCGATTTTTACCGATTATTCCTTTACAATATCCAATATTTCCGACTTCTCTTGGAAGAAAAAATTGATTTACACGGGTTCAATAGATCAACTATTCAATTCAAAATTCGGAAAATTAAAATACAGATCTCAAAAAAGAGAATTAATTTATTATCCTAACATAAATTTGTATCAAAGTAATATCCAAATAAATAATCCCGACATAAAAAACGGGGCATATATCAGAACTCTGGATTGGAAACATCTTCCGCAAAATAAAGATAAAAAAGGAACGGTAATTACAAGAGAATATCCCTTCTCTCCCGATAATTTCGATAATCTGGAATACCCCTTCCCCGACAGTGAGAACGCGAACCTTTATCTAAAATACAAAACACTTTTGAAAAATTATGATAATATCATCGTTTGCGGCAGATTGGGCGACTACAAATATTACGATATGGATATTGCCATTGAAAAGGCTTTTGAGGTTGTATCCAATTTAAATTAACAACAAAAAAGGGAAGCAAAAGCTTCCCTGAAATTTTATCTATTTTCTTGGCTGAATTTTCTACCCGCTCTAAAAGCATCGATATTGGACTGAACAATTTTATCACCCTTTCTTTTGAAAATTGTTCTTATAGCATTTTCCAATTTATCGGCATCAATCTGTAAAAAAGGCGATGCGGCACCGAGTACCACCATATTCATTCCTCTTGCATTACCCAAGTCTTTTGCTATTTTGTCGGCATCCAACAAAATGTAATGCGGAAGTTTTGTTATTTCGGCTTTTAGCTTTTCTATATCGGGATAATCGGGTATATTTATATAAGGTGTGGAGTTTGCAACCAGCCACCCTTCTGCACTCAAAAAAGGAACATATCTCAATCCTTCCATTGGTTCCACGGCTATCACGATATCCGCCTCCCCTTTTGGAATCAAATCGGAATAAATGGGCTTATCCGATATTCTAAGATGAGATTGAACATCACCGCCTCTTTGCGACATTCCGTGAACTTCCGCCTGTTTTAAATACAAACCTTCTTCTACAGCCGCATAACCGATAATTGTGGCAATGGTTAATATTCCTTGCCCGCCTACACCTGAAAGAATAATATCTATTTTCATTATTTGACTCCTTATTTCATTCTTTTTGAATAAACATGAATACAAGGTCTTCTGGGAATGATAACCGAAACACCGTTATAATCTATTTCTTCCTGAATAACCTTTACATTTTCTTCATGAAATTTCTTTAAGGGTGTAATTATTCGGATATGTTCCTTTTCCACTCCGATTCCTTCACAAATGGATTCTATACTTCCGTTTACTTGTGAATCTTGCATTCCGGTCATAGCAGTGGTATCGTTATCCAAAATCATTACGACAATATTGGATTTTTGTTTAACCGCATCCAAAAGCCCGGTCATTCCCGAATGACCGAAAGTGGAATCACCGATAACCGCAATTGAAGGGAATAATCCCGCATCAGCCGCTCCTATAGCCATAGTTAAAGATGCCCCCATATCCACGCATGTATCTATTGCATCATAAGGTTCCAAAAAACCTAATGTATAGCATCCGATATCAGAAAATACATGCCCGTCACCATATTTTTTCATAACTTCGTTAAGCGCCCAATAAGTATCCGAATGAGGACATCCCACACATAAGGCCGGTGGTCTTCCGGCTACAACTTCCGGCAAATCTCTTCCCTCTTCTCGTGATATACCTAATGCTTTGGCTACGATATTGGGATTAAGCTCTCCGTCTCTTGGCAATGTTCCGTCCAATCTTCCCTTGATTTTATCATTCGGCATATAACCCTTTATTTGCTCTTCAACAACGGGCATACCTTCTTCCAAAACCAAAATTTTATCACATTCCGTTATTAATTTTTGCAATTGCTTTCTTGGCAGGGGATATTGACTTATTTTTAATATGGGATGATTAAAATCCGTTTCTTTGATATTTTCCATTAAATAATTATAAGCCAATCCACAAGCGATTATTCCCAAAGATTTATCTTGTCCGTCCACATATTTATTAAAAGGTGAATTTTCCGATTCTATTTCCAAATCTCTTTGAACGGATAAATGTTTTTTATAATTTTTTCTGGCTATTGAAGGCAAAAGCATAAATTGATTCGGATTATCGGGTAATTTCATCTTGTTTTCATCAATTTTGTTCTTTCTCACAATTCCTGATCTGGAATGAGATAATCTGGTTGTTAATCTGAAAAGTACGGGCAATTTGTATTTTTCGGATAATTGAAAGGCATAAAATGGCATATCATAAGCTTCTTGTTGGTTTGAAGGTTCGAAAATCGGTATCATGGCAAATTTTCCGTAAAATCTGGAATCCTGTTCATTTTGAGATGAATGCATGGAAGGATCATCAGCCACGGCAACAATTAATCCTCCGTTTGCTCCCGTTAAAGCGGAATTCAAAAAAGGATCCGCCGCCACGTTTAATCCGACATGTTTCATTGTAACAATTGCTCTTTTTCCTGCATAAGACATCCCCATAGCTTCTTCCATTGCTGTTTTTTCATTGGCTGACCAATTTCTGTGAACGTTTCTTTCGATTGCTTCTTTGTTTACTTGGATGTATTCTATTATTTCGGTTGACGGAGTTCCCGGATAGCCATAGGCACCTGACAAACCTGCATCCAATACACCCTGAGCAAAGGCTTCGTTTCCTAATAAAACTTGTTTCTTCATTAAAGTAGTCTCCTTCATTTATTTTTTATTTTTGTCAGATTATTTTTCAAAATATATTTATCAAGTTTTTTTTATTTTTCCTTATATAATGCTTACTTTTATATTTATCATCAAATTCGAAATAGAAATAACAAAATCAATCATTTTAGAAGTTATATGGATTTTTATTCAAATTTTACTACGGCTTTATTCATTCTTATCTGACAATAGTTTCAAAAATTATCTTGACTTATTTTTCAAGTTAAGAATTGGGTTGCAAAAATTTTATAAGAAAATATTAGAATCGGAGTCTTAGAAT
>CAZUGB010000029.1:0-5816 GCA_964619925.1 uncultured Candidatus Cloacimonadota bacterium | reverse complement strand
ATTAGCAGTATTACCTCCATCGGATAACATCGTTACTTCGGTGCTTCCAGCAGCCCCGCCATTTACAGTGTATGTAATGAAGAAGTCTTCATTTGCTCCAAATGTAAGATTTAACGAGGTCAAATCGATAATTGTCCAATCAGGGTAAAATGATAAATCTCCAATGGGTACATTTAAAGAACCCAGTTCAGTAGAGGGTTCATTATTTGATGCATTATATACATGCACAGTAATGCCTGTTGGAGTACCTACAGTATCATAAAATAAAAATTTAGCACTGGAAAGAGAACAAGCAGCCGCAGGTGTAAATCTTACACCGAATTCTTCATCTCCGTATTGATCTGGTAAATGCCAATAATAAGTTGCATCACCATGATAGGAAAGAGTAGCCTCTGCTCTGTCGGAAGCGTTTAACGAGAAAATAAAAAGTAAAGTAAAAACAAGTAAAACCAATGATTTTTTCATTGATAACCTCCTTTGATATTTTTATGACTACCTTTTATTTGAAATATTAAAATCAGTCAACAATTTTTTTATGTAAATTAAATAAAAACGTATTGAAATTTAGATATTTAGCTGTTCTCGGCTATTAAAAATAATTTTATCCGATAATTTAAATAATAACAAAAGAGAAAGAGCATTCGAAAATGTAATCATATACATAATCATCAGTTGATATTTCACGGATTCTATAGGCATTGCTCCCGCTAAAATTTGGCCTGTCATCATTCCGGGAAGTTTGGCTATTCCTAAAACCATTAATGAATTAATGGAAGGTAATATCCCGTTGTAATATGAGTTTTGAAAAATATTTTTAACTGCGAAAGAAGGTCTGGCTCCCAAGGATAATTTCGATTCTATCATTAATCTACTGTTTTGAATATCCGAAATATAATTGTTTAATCCCAAAGATAATGCAGTCATGGAATTTGCTACGATCATGCCGGATATCGGAATAATATATTGTATGTCGTACCAAGGTTTAATTTTTAAAATAAAATAAAAAATCAAAACAAGGGGAATTAAAGAGCCTATGGAAAGGGAAAAAAGTATATATGCAAATAGTCCTTTAAGTTTTATCTTTAATCTTTTATAAGCTTCATATGCGGCAAAAAAAAGCATGAATAAAAATAATACAGCCGTAAAATACCAATGCGAATGTGTCATCGTGTATTTAAGTACATAACCCATTATAAAAAGCTGAATAAAAGACCTTATGGTTGCAATTAGTATATCTTTTGTAAGTTTTAACCTGTTTAATGAAGAAAGTAGCATTACCACAAACATCGTGGAAACACTTATCAAAAGTCCGATATTATCAATTCTTAGATAATTATTCAATTTTACCTTCCAGATAGTTTTTTATAATTTTATTTGATGCGGTTAAAAATTCACCGGAATTGCCTCGAAAAATAATATTGCCTTTAAATATAAAAATAAGCATATCAAAAAAATCTATTATGTCGTTATAGTTATGGCTAACTATAATCAAAGTAATACCGTTTTGTTCGGAATATCCGGATAAAATTTGAAATATCTTTATCATCAAACTTCTATCAAGTGAAGCAAAAGGTTCATCGGCCAATATATAATCGGGTTCATTAAGAAGTGTTCTTATTATGGAAATTCTATATTTTTCACCGCCGGAAAGTTCGTTATTTTTTTTATTATAAAATTCTTCATTCAATCCGAAAAGATTAAGTAAAAATATCACATCTTCTTTGGAAAAATTTTTAAAGGAAACGGATTTGAGCAAATCAAAATTTTCATATACGTATTCTCCGAATAAAACGGGATCTTGCATTATCAATCCAATTCGTTTTCGCAGATTATGAGCTTTGATGTTATCATAGGAAATATTATCAAGGAAAATTTTACCTTCTGTGGGGGATATAAGATTGTTAATGATTTTCAAAAGACTTGTTTTGCCGCTACCCGAGGGACCTAAGATTAAATATTTTTTTCCTTTTTCAATATTTAGCGAAATGTTTTTTAATACTGTTTTTTCATTGGGTTCAAAGCTAACGTTTTTTATTGAAATCATAAATATTCCTTTAATATCTCAATGTTCGAAATTTTAAATTCAATTGCAATTACGCATAACGGAAGATTAAATTTCTTTAATTTATCAAAATCTTTTTCAGTTGTTAAAAGATATTTTATGTTATTTGCCGTTAGATAATTCATAACTTTTTTCAACGAGTTTTTATCATAATTAAAATGATCCGGAAAAGTAAAATGTTTATCAAAGTCCAATCCCAGATTTTTTACAGTATTTTCAAAGGATAAGGGATTTCCTATGCCGGAGATGAGAGCAATAGCGGACTGCTGTAATTTTTTTATTTTTATTTTTTTTTTGTTTGTATCGTAGATATCTTTTACTTGATATGATGCTTTTAAAACGGGTAATGATTTTAACAAATCGGGAATGCTTTTTCCATTGTAAACAACAAGATCGGCATATTTTAGCGATGATAATGGTTCTCTTAGAATACCCGCCGGTAAAACAAAACCGTTTCCGATAAATGATAATTCGTTAAATAAAATAATATCTAAAAAATGTTTTACTTTAAGATGCTGAAAAGAGTCATCAAGTATTATGTAATCCGAATCGGGGAATTTTTTTTCCAAAATCTTAATGGCTAATTTTCTGTTTTTTCCGCAAATTACGGGAATGCCTTTCAATTTCTTTGCAATAAGATATGATTCGTCACCGGCTTTATAGGCAAAATTAAATAAACCTTTTCTATCGGAAATCAGAGTTGTTTTTTTTTCGAAAGCGCCTTTGTATCCTCTATGAGAAATTGCAATTTTATAGCCTTGTGTTCTTAGGTAGTCGGCTAAAAATATCACAAACGGAGTTTTTCCCGTTCCGCCGCTTATGATGTTTCCTACACTGATAATTTTTATTTTTGAATGATAACCTAAATTGAAAAATATATAATATTTTCTGCGAATAACCGTTATAAGTGAATATATCCACGAAGCGGGTAATAACATATATGAAATAAGGGATTTTCTTTTTAGATTTTTTTCAATGATTTTTTGAATATCTATCATTAATATTCAATTCCGATTCTTGCTTGAATACCCTTTGTGTAATAATGTTTTATTTCTAACATCTCGGTAACCAAATCCGCCTTCATTACCACTTTTTTGTCGGCATATCTACCTGTCATAATAATTTCCGATTTGGTCTTTATGTCCATCAGTTCCAGTTGTTTTTCCAATGGTAGTAATTTCCAGGAAACCGCAACATTGATTTCGTCAATTACAATTACATCATACTTGTTTGATAAAATAACTTCTTTACATTTCTTGTATCCGTTTTCCGCTTCTTCAAAATCAATTTTGCTCGGATTTTCGGGATTAATCAGCTTATCGGTACCGAATTGAAAAATATCGATATTTTTTTGTTTGGATAAAAATTGTATCTCGCCATAATCATAGTTTTTTTTCATAAATTGTATTAAACACACTTTTTTCTCTCTTCCCAAAGCCCTTATTATCAAGCCTAATGATGCTGTAGTCTTACCTTTTCCGTTACCTGTGTAAATCTGTATCATAATTTTTTCCTTTTTTATTTTGACCGATAATTCAAATGAATTTTTCTTGTCAAATTAAAGATAGAATACTTAAAGAGGTGAATGATGATAGTCCTTACAGGCGGTGCGGGTTTTATAGGAAGTAATATACTGGCAAAATTGAATAAAGAAGGTATTTCCGATGTTATTATAGTGGATAATTTGGGAAATAATGAAAAGTGGAAAAACCTCGTGGGTAAACATTTTGAGGATTTTATTCATAAAACCGATTTTCTTTCGGAACTTGAAAAAATGAATTCGGTGGAAACCGTGATACATATGGGTGCCTGTTCTTCCACTACCGAATCGGATGCAAACTTTCTTATGGAAAATAATTATAAATACTCGAAAATACTTTTGAATTGGTGTATGAAAAACAAAATAAGGTTTATTTATGCAAGTAGTGCCGCTACATATGGAAACGGTTCTCACGGTTATGAAGACGACGATAAGGTCAGTATTCGATTAAAACCTTTGAATATGTATGGCTTTTCCAAACAGCTTTTTGATGAGTATATTATTACCCATAATTTGCAAAACCAAGTTGTGGGATTAAAATTTTTCAATGTATTCGGTCCTAACGAATACCACAAAAAAGATATGCAAAGTATGGTGATAAAGGCGGTTAAGCAAATTCAAAATACGGGATAAGTAAAGCTTTTTAAATCTAAGAAAAAAGAATATAAGCACGGTGAACAAAAAAGAGATTTTATTTATGTAAAAGATGTTGTTGATGTGGTCTGGTGGTTTTTTACCAATGAAAAATACGGTATTTACAATGTGGGAAGCGGAAAAGCAAAAACTTGGCTGGATTTGGCAAATGCCGTTTTTAAGGCTATGGGAATAAGTCCGAAAATTGAGTTTATCGATTTGCCGAAAGAATTGTGGGATAAATATCAATACTTTACGCAAGCGAATATCTCGAAATTACGTAAAGCAGGTTATGATAAAAATTTCACTTCTCTCGAAGATGCGATATATGACTATGTTACAAATTATCTTCTAAAAGAAAATCCATATTTATAACGCTAATATGAAAACATTGGTTATTGAAGATATGCCCCGATTATTTTGGGACGAGATAAAAAAAAGAAACTATCAAAATTATTTTTACAATTCAATTCCATACAGCGATGTGGAAGTTATAATATTGCGAACAAAAACAATAGCATCACCTCAATTTATTGATAAATTTCCCGATTTAAAGATGATTGTTCGCGCCGGTACCGGTTTGGACAACGTCGATTATCATTACGCAAAATCAAAAGGTATCACAGTTCAAAATACACCTAATGCAAATGCAATATCGGCTTATGAACATACAATGGCAATGATTTTTGCTTTGATCAAAAAAATTCCTACTGCAAAAAATAATATTTTGCAAAAAAAATGGAAAAACAATTTTGTGTTTAATTATGAATTTTCAGATATTACCGCATTGGTTGTAGGTTTGGGAAGAATAGGAACAAAAGTTGCCAAGGCGTTAAAATTCTTCGGTTTTTCGGTAATGGGGGTAGATCCTTATCTTGATAAGAAAAAATGGGAAGAGCTGGATATTAAACAAGTTTCTTATTATGAAGGATTAAAGAAGTGTAATTTGATTACGTTTCATTGTCCCTTAACTCCCAAAACAAGAGATTATTTCTCTTTGAAGACATTGGATTTATTAAAAAAACCCGTTTACTTAATAAATGTGGCAAGAGGTGAGATAACCAATGAAAAAGCTATCGAAGTCGGTTTACAAGAAAATAAATTGCTTGGAGTAGCTTTGGATGTGTTTAAAAGAGAACCTTGGCCGGTGAAAAGTTTTGCTCTGCAAGATAATGTTTTGCTTTCTCCTCATATCGGAGCTTATACACAAAAGGCAAAAAACAGATTGGCACTGGAAACTTTGGATGTTTGGGAAGATTTTGTTTTTAATAATAAAATCAAAAATCCGTATATCGAATACCCCTAATTTCACAAAATAGAATCTTTTTAAAGTAATCAGCATAAATTAATTTGTTTTCTAACTCAACCCCGACCCTTCTCTTTGCAAAAGAGAAGGGGGAATTATTCCCCCTCTTTACCAAAGAGGGGGTTAGGGGGAGTTCCCGGCAAGTCAAAAACCTATACTGAAATAAAAAATCAAATTAATTGTTTTCTAACTCATCCCTGACTTTTCTCATTGCAAAAAAGAAGGGAGATACAATTCCCCCTCTTTATCAAAGAGGGGGTTAGGGGGAGTTCCCG
>CAZUGB010000028.1:0-2393 GCA_964619925.1 uncultured Candidatus Cloacimonadota bacterium | reverse complement strand
ATACAATCAAAGATCGTCCCAAAATTGATTTAAAATTGATAAGAGTTTCTTTATATCAAAAATATATTAAGCTATTAGAGAGAGATACGGTTAAGTTCAATGGAGAAAAAAGATTAGCGGAAATTATAAAAAGACTGCCTTATTCAAGAGCAAATCAAATCTTAAATTACATAAAAGACGTTAATAACAACAGTTTTAAAAAATTAAAAGACGATCTAATCACCATTGACAAAATAAAGAAATTGGATAATATATTAATTGAAGAAATTGTTTCAAAATTAGATCATAATATATTTATTAAATTTCTTAAAATATCTGATAATGAAATTAAATATAAATTTTATTCTACTTTTAGTGATGAAGTAGTAGAGTATTTGGAAAAAGAATTGGATGAACTCGAACCACTAACCAATGAAGAAAGAGATAATGTGATAGATAGCGTTTTAAGTGTATTAAAAAAGGTTTTGAGGAAATAATTATGAAAATTACGGCAATCATAGGATTTATTATAGGTGCTTTGATAATTATTTTAACAATCTTTTTTAAAGGAAATTTTCACTACTTTTTGGATTTTAAAGCCTTATTAATTACGTTGGGTGGAACTCTCGCCTCCGTTTTAATCTTCTTTTCTTATCATGCATTATATTTTTCCATAAAGGCTTTTTGGAAAATCTTTTCCGAAAAAGAATTTTCTGGAAAAGAGGTTGTAGAACATATCGTAAAATTAAATAGAGACATCACAGTAACGGGATTGGAAAAAGTTATTGATTTTGAATCCGTAAAAGAACTTCCTTTTTTACGAAACGCTTTAATTTTATTACAAAAAGAAAAAGATTTAAACGTTGTAAAAGAAATTTTAACAAGAGAATCACAATCAATTTATAGAAGAAATAAAATAGCAGAACAAGTTTTCAAAGTAGCAGGCGATCTTTCTCCAATGTTCGGTATGATGGGATCGGTAATAGGTTTGATAACAATGTTGAATAAGCTTGAAGATCCCTCCACTATTCCTCCCGCTATGGGCTTGGCTTTAATAACTACATTGTATGGGTTAATCTTATCGGCGCTAATATTTAAACCTATTGCGGGAAAAATTAAAGATAAAAATATTATGGATACCCGTGCAAGACAAATTATTATCGAAGGAATATCATTAATAGCCAAAAAAGAAAATTCATTTAGAACCAAACAAATTTTAACTGCGTATCTGATATGAAAGATAATTCTAAAATTAAATTTTTTTCTCAGGATTTTGACGAAACCGATTGGGCTAATGAAGAAGAAGAATCATACGGTATTTTTCTGGCAATAGTACCATACGCCGATATGATGACTCTTTTATTGGTTTTCTTTATTTTCTTTTTTATGTTACGTGATGTTGAATTGGGTTGGAAAGTTTTCGCTAAGAAAAATACAGAAAAAATCCAAAAAGATGAAATCATCGTGCAAAAAGCTATTATTGATACCCTTAGTAAGTTGAACGAGAGAGTAATAAATATTCCTGGTTATATTTTATTTGATTCCGGTAAAGCGGAATTAAAATGGAATGCCCAAACATTCCTTGCCAAAGTTGCCGATCATATTAAAGAGATAATAAAAAATGATCCAAACTGGCAAATTCGGATAGAAGGGCATACCGACAACATTCCGATTCATAATTCCAAATTTGCCTCTAATTGGGAACTTTCAACTGCAAGAGCTTTGAGCATTGTGAAATTTTTTATTAGGAACGGATACTTTAAACCCGATCAAATGCAAATAATGGGTTATGGCGAATTTAAGCCTGTTGTTCCAAACGACACTCCAAGTCATAGACAGATGAACAGAAGAGTTGAAATCATTTTGTATAAAAATTATCATCTAAATCTTAAATAAGAGGTTAAAATGGACGCTCTTGAATATTGGGGATTGAAAGAAAAACCTTTTGAAGAAAATGCCGATCCGAAATTCTTTTATCAAAGTAAAGATCATGAAGAAGCTTTGGAAAGAATGAACTATGTTATCGAAAACGATAATATGAATATGTATCTTTTAACCGGTGAAATCGGTGCCGGAAAAACAACCACAAAAAATGCTTTTATTGAGCAAATGATAGAAAAACAACAATCTTACATAGTAAATTTTAATACATCTTTCTTTAAATTCGTTGATTTTTTGCAAGAAATATTGTATCAGCTTGAAATATCCTATAATGACAATAAACATAATGCCTACTATTTTATGAAGCTTATTGAAGAATTCGTTATTGGAGAAGTAATTCCTTTGGAAAAAAATTTACTTATATTTTTTGATGAAGCACAATTAATAAAAAAGCAAGATTTGGATTTACTTAAGCAATTGACAAACATCCATTTTAATTACAAAAATCCTATTAAGATATTTCTTTTCGGGCA
>CAZUGB010000027.1:0-7422 GCA_964619925.1 uncultured Candidatus Cloacimonadota bacterium | reverse complement strand
AAAAATTCTGTCAAATTAGAAATTCTCATTCCATAATCAAACCGATTCTTTTGTTTGCGATATCCACTTTTGATATTTTCACTTTAATAATTTGTCCCACAAAGTAGTTTTCATAAAATTTTTCACCCAGATCGGACTTGTGTATCAATCCGTTTTCTTTGGTTCCTATATCTACAAAAATCCCGAAATCAACTATGTTTTTGATCATACCGTTTAGTTTTAAACCTTCATACAAATCCGATATATTTTTTATTTCTCTGTTGAACATAGGATTCGGCATTTCGTTTCTGGGATCATAATCGTGCTTTAAAATAGATTCCACAATAAATTTGTCTTCATCATTTCTTACATCAAAATCCTTTAAATCACTTTTGAATTCATTCCAATTTTTAAAAAGCTCATTTCGGGAATATCCTAATATTTTCCCTATTTCATACACTCTTTCATAAGATTCGGGATGAACTATCGTATTATCAAGCGGATTGGAAGATTCCACCACTCTGCAAAAACCCGCCGCCAAAATGTATGTCTTCTCTCCCACTCCCTTTACTTTTTTCAATTCCGCTCTACTTTTAAAAGGTTTTTCCTTTCTATATTCCAAAATATTTTTTGCCGTTTTTTCCGAGATACCCGATACATACTTCATAAGATAATATGATGCTCTATTCAAATCCACACCGATTCTATTTACCGTGTTTTCCACCTGAATTTTGAGATATTCTCTTAATCTTGTTTGTTTTATATCATGTTGATACATACCCACACCAATCGATTCCGGCGGTATTTTTACCAACTCATTCAAATATGATTGAGTTCTTCGAGCTATCGAAACGGCACTTCTTATATTCGGCGAAAGATCGGGAAATTCTTCTATTGCCGTTTTTGATGTGGAATAAACCGATGCCCCGGCTTCGGAAACAATGGAATATTTTATATCAAGATTGTATTTTTCTATAAAATTTCGAACAAAAATTTCCGTTTCGTAAGATGCGGTTCCGTTTCCTATGGCAATAAAATCGAATTTAAAACGATTGTACAATTTTATAATTTTTTCTTCGCTTTCGGCTACATTTTTGATTGATAAGGTCGGATAAATAATATCATATGCCAAAAGATTTCCTTTCTCGTCGGTTAGAGCCACTTTACAACCGTTTTTATATCCCGGATCCATACCCAAAACTTTCTTATTATCAAGCGGCGGTGTCATTAAAAGATAATTTATATTTTTTGCAAAAATTTCCAAAGCTCTGTGAATTGCCTTTTCTTTCAAATCGGAAATTATTTCATTTTGAACCGAGGGTATAACCTTTTCGTCAATTGCAACTTTTACAAATTCAATAAGATGTTCATAATAAGCCTTTTCGGGATAAAATTTAAGAAATCTGCATATTTTTTCATAAGGAATATAGGGAAGTTCTATTTTATAGGTAATTATTTTCTCTTTTTCAGCACGTAAAATAGCCAAAATTTGATAAGCTTCGAGGTATTTAATCGGTTTGGAAAAATCATAATAAATTTTGTAGGTGTCATTTTCTTTTTTCTTTTTCGTTTTCAATCTGCCTTTATTATACATCAATTCTTTTATAATGCTTCTCACGATTTGATTTTCATAAATCTCATCTTCAATGATATATCCCGCATTTTTAATAACATCTTCCAATGATTTGAAATCTTTGTCATTTATGAATTTTGTTATAAAGTTGTCGTTCTTTTTATGCGTTTTTTTTATAAAATCGCTCACCGGTTTTAATCCCTTTTCCAGAGCTATTTGAGATTTTGTTTTTCTCTTTTTCTTATATGGCTTATAAATGGATTCAAGCTCGGAAAGTGATTTTGCGTTATTGATTAATTTTTTTAGATTTTCGGATAATTTGTTTTGTTCTTCAAGTTCTTTTAAGATAAATTCTCTTCTTTGAATCAGATTTTCAAAATACTCTTTTTTTTCAAAAATTGCAGTTAATTGTATTTCATCCAAATTTCCGGTTTGTTCTTTTCGATAACGAGCCAAAAAGGGGATTGTATTTCCATCGTTGAATAATTGAACAGCCTTTGAAACAGAATTTTCGCTTATTTCGGTTTCATTTGCTATTAGCTTTATTAATTCTAAATTTTCCATACCTTATAAAATTTTCCGTAAGTTTTATTGTTCTATTCTTTTTCATTATACTGTCATGGGGATAAGGAACAGTGATAAAATCTTTCATTCCGGTTAATTTGGTGTTTTCCACCGAAATTTTGCCATCATCTTTACCTTTTATAAAGATTGAAAAAAAAGGTAACATCGTTCCGGTTCCCGCTATTATACCGCAAAAATAATTTTTGCAAGTAGGTAATTTTAAATTTTTTATGCCTTCACTTGTCAAAATTTTTGCGCATTTATGATATCTTAATTTATAAAAAATGATATTTTTAAAGAAATTCGCCACTTCGCTTCCATGATTTGGCGGTGCTATCATCACAATTTTTCCGATATTTGGCAACTTGTTATTTTTTAAATAATTTCGCAAAATTATCGCTCCCATGGAATGAGTAACAAAATTTATCGTGTCTTTTAAGCTGATTTTTTCCAAAATAGGTTTTAAAAAATCTTCGCTCAATTGATTTATCGTATAGTCTTTTGAATTATATCCGAAATTAATCGTTCTATAGTCTTCGGAAAAAATATTCTGCATTTTTGTAAAAACTTTCGGCGATGAATTAATTCCGTGGATAAACACCACAATCTGTTCGGCAAATACAATTTTTACGCTCAATAGAAGATACAGCAAAAAAATTTTTCTCATGAAGAAATTATTTACTTTCGATATATCCTATTATGGTAGTGGGATATTTATCGGTAGCTAAAATAAAACCTTTTTTATATTTTACAATTCCTTCCCAATTCCTTGCAGTATTGTTACCCAATAATTTCATGTATGTAGGCGGTTTGTTTGCCAGACGTATTTTATCATTAATATCGAAACAAATAACTCTTTCTACGTTTTTATTTTCATAATGAGTTTTTCCCACACCGTATTTTACGGCAATATCATCCGTTGCCGGATTGTAATATTCCTGATCTCCGGGCCAAAAATAATTGATAAGATAAACCTTATTGTCATCCACACAAGTTGCATCCGTTATTCTATATTCAATATTGGGTATTTCATATTCGCCAATGAATTTCAAATCATTTGAATAGACTAAAGCCTTGGGGTGCGGATTCACATTTTTCCCGTTTGCTTCATAAATCGTGTAAATTTTATCATCATACACAAACATTGTCTCGTAGCAGGCATTAGGGATTTCAGCTTGCGGTTGAATTTTTACTTTTTTATCAAAACCCATAGTTATTTCCGTCAAATCGGGTTTGATTTTACCTTTCACCAAATATCCCAGCATTTTATCGGGACTTGATTCTATTGTTAGATAGATATTATCTTTTATAAAACAAATAGCCTCATAACCTTCAAAACCGTCCAAATCCGACAAACCGTCATCATAAAAGGGTATTTTAATAGGCTCAATCGGTTGCTTATTTTCACCGGACAAATATTTGTCCAATTGCTCTTTCCGGATTGCAAACAAAGAACCTTTTGCGGAATTATTAGGAAATCTATTCGGATATTGAGGTAAAATTATCAGATAATCATTGTACCAAGCAAGTGAAGATATTTCCGATTTTCGATCGGCCAAAGGCTGTGTAACGGCAATATTAATAACACTGCTTTCATCCAAAAAAACATTTTTCTTTTCTAATTTGCATCCTAAAAAGACTATTAATATTGAAAATAAAATTATAAATTTTTTCATAAATTCTCCTAAGCTATTCCCCACACCGTAACCAGCTTACATAAAGCCAACGAATAAAATTTAACCATATAAGAATCGGAACGAGATGTAACCAACACCGGAACTTTTGCACCCACCACAGCCATTGCGGCGCTTGTATCGGAAAATATAGCCAAAGATTTATACACGATATTTCCGGCTTCGATATTGGGAACAAGCAAAATATCCGCTTCTCCGGCTACATTGCTATCCAAACCTTTGTGATGTGCCGCTTCTTTGCTCATAGCCACATCAAAAGCCAAAGGTCCGTCTATTTCGCAATTTTTTATCTGACCTCGCTCAGCCATTTTGGATAATAGTGCGGCATCCACAGTTGGCGGCATTTTTTCATTAACCGTTTCTATCGCGGCTAAAGCGGCAACTTTGGGACGCTGAACACCCAAAGCATTCAAAACCTCCACAGCATTTTCCACAATCGCTTTCTTTTCTTGCAAATTCGGGTATGTATTCATTGCGGCATCGGTTAATACAACCAATCTATTTAGCTTTTTTATATCTACCAAAGCCACATGGCTAATTCTTTTATCCGTTCGCAATCCGTATTCTTTTTTTAAAAACGCTTTCAGAAGTGTGCCGGTTCCCACCAAACCTTTCATCAAAAAATCCGCTTCTCCGTTTGCTATCAGTTTCACCGCCGTCTCGGATGCAATTTTTCCGTCGGCTTCATCAATCACTTTTATATTCGTAATATCAAAATTAATTTTATCCGCACATTCGGTAATAACTTTTTTATCTCCTACCAAAATCGGAACGATATTTAATTCTTCATAGGCTTTTTTAACGGCTTTTAAAACTACCTCGTCATCGGCTTTTGCCACCGATACGGTTATCTTTTGCAAATCTCTTGCATAAGCGGTTAATTCTTCAAAATTTTTTAACATCCTACCTCCTATTTCAATGCATAAATTAATGCCGTGGTTAATTTTAAAACATCCGAATTGGTCTTTTCCAGATTTTTAGCCAATTTTTTTGCTATTTCCATTAAAACTTTTATCGCTATTTTGGGTCGTTCATTGCATATTCGCATAAAGTGTTTATGGTCGATTATAAAAAATTCGCTGTCTTTTGTGGCGGTTACGGTTGCAGTTCTTTTTTGCGAACATATCAACCCGATTTCTCCGAAGAAACTGTAATTTTTCGGCGTTAGTCTGATTATATTTTTATCAATTTGCGAATCTTCGTCTATCATCGTCATTTTTTTGGAAACCACCACTTCGCCTTTGTATAAGATAAAAAGTTCGTCACCTTCTTCATTTTCTTGTATGATTGGTTCTCCCGCACTTTTTTTTATGTGTTTTAATTTGGAAGCAAAATACTTCAATTCTTCACTATCCAATTCCTTAAAAAGGCTAACGTTTTTTAAAAAATTCACATCCATAATCGCCTCATATCACAATCGCCTTGTCATTTTCCTGTATCACATAGTCATTGTCGGGTTTTATTTTGATATAACTTTTGGTTTTATCCGTAGGTAATTTTTTACGTGATTTTTCAAATTGCTCTTTTATAAATTGATCTATCGAAGAAGAATCATCGGAAAGAATCTTATCTATGGTAAATTCAAGTTGTTCCGACACAATTCCGATAAGAATGATATTTTCGGTAAGAAAATAATTCAAAAGTTCGCCAAATGTTTTTCCGATAAAATCTTTGGGAATTTCCATTTCTCTAAATCCGATACCGTTTTTATACTTTATCAATTCTTGCACAAAATCCGGAACCGAAGGATACAGCGTGGAATTTGCCAATAAATTACCGCCTATATTATCATAAATAACCACATTATGAATTTTTTCCTGACGAATGTTCGGAAGATACTTTTCATCTTTTAATTGAACACTAATTTTACCTTTTAGTTTCATGTAGATAATATTATGAACGGCAATAATGGTTCTTTCGTCGGAAGGCACACTATTAGGTTTACTTTCGTCATACATCAATATCACATGAGATGCCTGTTTGATATTTGTTCTGTTTAAAATATCCTGATTGGTAAAATCACCTTTTATAAATTTTATGTCGAGATTGGGAAATTTACTTTGAATATTGGCAATTTCGTCCGCATCCAATTCATTTAGCAAAACAACCGTTTTTTTATTATCCACATTAGATAAAAAGTCCAATATTTTATTCGTGCTGGAATTCCACCCGCAAATGACAATATGATTTTTTTGTTTAATTGTTCCCAAACCTTTTCTCTCCTTAAATTTTATATCAATAAATGTGCTGGCGATAAACGCCGTGAAAATGGAAAACGCAATAAAACCCAGCATTATAAAGATAATACCGATAATTCTACCCCAAAAGGATACCGGATACAAATCTCCGTATCCCACCGTGGTTATAGTAACCAATGCCCACCAAATCGCATCAAAAAAAGTGTGAATATTCGCTTCTTTGCCGTGTTCAAACAAATGAATGGCAAACGCTCCTGCAAATATTACCGCAACAATTATTAAAAAATATTTTAAAAGTTGCTTAGTTGCTTTTCTTTTTGTAATTTGAGTTTCGGACTCAGCCATATCTTACCTATTCGGATTTTGATATTGCATCTACCGGACAACCTTTGTAATTGCTTCCGTTTCCGTCGGCACAGATACCGCAGGCAATACATTTATCGGCATCAATCACCGCTCTGCCGTGAACCATTTCAATGGCATTAACCGGACAATTTGCCACACACAGTCTGCAACCGATACATTTTTTTCTATTCACCACATAATAAACCTTTTTTTTCTTAGGTTTATCCTTTTTTATTTCCGCCTTACCTTCTTCCTCTTCGTTATGATGAGAAAACTCCGTTCCTTCCCACAAAGCTTTCCCTTTATCATCGCGTAAGACTATTTTCTTTTTGTTATAAATAAAAGAAGATACGGCAAAACTATCTTTATAAATATATCCTTCACATTCAAAATCTTTTGTAGGTTCAAGCTTTACTCCGATATGTTTTTGATATTCCACGGGTCCGAAATGCATCTCAATAAGCTTTTTGTCTTGTTTTAAAAACCAATCGCCGTTTTGGTATATCAATTCACCTTTCAGCTTTGCTATTTTCCCTTTTTGAACCACTTCTCTTCCGCGCATTCGATGATGATGCTCCGCAAATAACCAAAGGGTTAGCGATAAAATCATCAAAATAAAAATTTTCTTAGCAGAAAAAACATTTCCAAACATTACTTTCTCCCTTTATCTAATTTTTTTAGTTTAGCCAAAATATTCTGAGTTGGTTTATCCCTCTTTCCCGATTTAAAATCGATTGCTTTTGTAGGACATACATTCATACAAGCACCGCAAGAAAAACAATCGGGTATCACTTTCTTGTCTCTTCGCAAAATTGCACTCATCACAGTGGACGGACACGCTTTTTCACATTTTCCACAAGCAATGCATTTATCATAATTTACTTTTATTTTCAAAATAGATAATTTCTCAAAAAACCATCCCACCAAACCGAAAGGACAAAAAAATGTACACCATGGTCTGTAAATAAATACCGATAAAACTACAATTAGCCCCACAAATAATGCTCCCACAATCGTAAGAACGGAAGGATGATAAACTTTGAAAGGATCAATAGGATGAATGATGTCT
>CAZUGB010000026.1:0-12098 GCA_964619925.1 uncultured Candidatus Cloacimonadota bacterium | reverse complement strand
CATTTTGATCTTTTCCGTTCCAAACCACTTTGTTTATTCCTTTGTCGATTTTGGTTAAATGATATTCTTTTATTTTTTCTCCTTTCAGGTTGTATATTGCAATATTTGCCGGAGATTGCAACGAGGTAACAAATTGTATTGTGGTTGTGGGATTAAAGGGATTTGGATAATTGGATATTTGCAAATTTTGGGTTGTTGAAACAACATTTGGGTTTACATCGGTTGCATTAAAATCAATTGTGGCGAATTTCATTTTATAATAATCTCCGCCTGTATTTTTATCTACAAAAAACAAATCCAATCTTCCTAAATCAACATCCAAAGTAATCACTTTATCGGACGGATACAAATAAGCCGGTTGCATATCCATAATAGCTTGGTTAAAGTAATCGCTGGTATGATTCGGCGTGATAATTATAGGCGAATACCAACTGTTATCTTTTTTTATGGCTATCATCATTTTATTTTGGTTAGCCCAATCTTCATAACCGTCTATACCTTGTGTTTGCATAAAGCTTTCATAACAATCCATCCAAACCATTGCTTCGAAACGTTCGTCATCGGACTTACAGATTCTTATCAAAGAGTTATGAAATTCATCGTCAAGATCGGGGGAATAAACCGGCAAATTCTTTATCGTAAGCGGTTTTCCGTTTTCATCCCAAGCATCCGTCTCACCGTCTCTATTCAAATCCCAAGGAGCCACGGGCGTATTATTATCGCCTGCGGATAGATCGGGAGGATACACGTTTTCCACACCGAATTGATGCGTTTGAATATCAAATGTTATGTTTACCATATCAACATTTCCCAATTGCGCGTTATAAAACCAAGTCTGATATTCGGTATTATAATATTCTATTATCAAAGCTCCGGGAAATACTACGGTATTACCATTTCTAACCATCATATTGGAATGATTGGATGCAAAAAATCCCCATTTCAATTGAGCGGGTTGGGTTCCTCCGTATAACCAAGAACCGTCTTGATTTTGAACATCTTCTATTGGCCAATTTTGTGTATAATCGTATTCATAACTTTTAAAAATCCCTTCTCCGTAGTTATCATTAATCAAAACGAATAATGTGCCGTCTTGAGTTTCGGGATAGGTCTTTTTTCCGCTAATAATGAAATAATTATCGTGAACAGCTACCTGAGTGGAAACTCTGTAATGTTGCTCAGACGAAGTTGTTAATTGGTCTATCACTCTGTAATGCCAACCCCATCTATCGGGATTTCCGCTTTCCAAGTCTTCCAAGCTCACATCACAGTAAGCAAGAATTTTATTTGTAGTGAGATTCGACAAAATTTGATATTCGGATATTATATAAATTCTTTTTTTCCCCGGATAAGGCGAATCACCCGAATAAATTTCCGACCAAAGGTATATTGCGGAATCATCATAAAAAGAGCTATCGGAAAAGGAATTTTCTGTAATCACTCCATAAGGCGTATCAAGCCAAGCATCCGCATCTTGATTCAAATTAAATCTATCGAAAGTAAAAAATACTCCCGAATCGTCATACTGCGAATGGATAATAGCCAACGGATCGGCAGTGTCTTCTTCAATGTCATAATAAGGATAAAATGCACCGTTTTCATTATCCGATACATAACCGTTTGAAACCATTTCACCGTTTTGATTAAAATAAAAATATTTTACCTTCCTTGAAGCGGTTTCGGTTTCTCTTGTTTGATATATTATAAATTTCCCTGCCGCTTCCAATCCGTTATAAGTATTATCCGGCTGTATTTGAAGCGGAAAACCGGTATATGAACCCGGCATATACGGATAGTAATTATTTCCCAAATCAATAGGCAATGTAGAAAATTCATAAGTGGGAACAGGCGGTAAATCGATATTTTGTGAATTGAGTAACATCACAATAAAAATTAGCACCAACAGAAACATCCCCTTTTTCATTTTTTCCTCCTTTTTTCATAAAAAAACATGTTTTAATAAATTTATGTAATATTTTTTTTGCAAATACACTACTGTAAAGAAAAAAATTTATTCAAACGGATAAAAATCCCCGCAAGATATTTATTAATCTTTTTTTTAAAATCTTCCTATCTCGAAAAAGGTTTCTATCTCTTTTATTCCCGAATTTTTAGCTTCTTTTAATGTACCGTAAAAAAGCATTTTCCCATCGTGCAGAAAAATAATTTTATCTGCTATTCTATGAATACTGGCAAGTTCGTGGGTTACAATTAAAATGGTCATATTCAATTGGTTTTTCAGTTTTAATATTAATTCGTCCAAAGATTTGCTGGTGATAGGATCCAAGCCTGCGGAAGGTTCGTCGCAAAATAAAATTTCGGGATCCAAAGCAATTGCTCTGGCTAATGCCGCGCGTTTTTTCATACCACCGGATAATTCCGAAGGTGAAAGATAAATTGCATGACTCAGATTAACAAGGTTCAATTTCACCTCGATAATCTTTTTTATAATATCAGCGGGAAGATTTGTGTGTTGTTCCAAAGGAATGGACACATTATCAAACACCGAAAGCGAATTTAACAAAGCACCGTTTTGAAAAAGCATTCCCACTTTTTTTAATATAAGGTTAAATTTTTCCTGAGGCAGGTTGGTAATCTCTTCACCCAGTATCTTTACGGAACCCGAATAAGGTTCGTATAATCTGAGGATATTTTTAAGAAAAGTAGTCTTTCCACATCCCGAAGGACCTAAAATCACGGTTATTTCATTAGGATAAATATTCACGGAAATTCCGTCTAAAATGGTTTTTTCGCCATATTTTGCAACCAAATCTCTCACTTCGATAATCGGTTTCATCTAAATTCCACCCAAATATAAAAAACTGAATATCGCATCCAAAATTATCACCGCAAAAATGGAAGCCACCACCGAAGCCGTTGTTACTTTTCCCACGCCTTCCGCACCGCCTTTCACGTTAAATCCGAAATAACTGCCGATAATAACTATTATCCAAGCAAACGTAAAGCTCTTTGAAATTCCCACCACAATATCTTTCATTTTTAGTATGTTTAAAACTTCGTTAATATAAGACATCGGGCTTAAATCCAAATAGGTAACGGCAATAATAAAACCTCCGAATATACCTATTAGCATGGATAAGACCACAAGAAGAGGCATCGAAATAGACATCGCATTAAATTTGGGAACAACCACAAACCTAATAGGGTCCAATGCCATCATTTTAAGAGCGTCAATTTCTTCCGTTACCTTCATTGTGGCAATTTCCGAGGCTATGGAAGAACCGCTTCTACCGGCTATAATTATTGCCGTCATCATAGGACCCATTTCTCGAACCATGGAAATAGCAATAAGATCCGCAATAAAAATATTCGCTCCGAATTGTCTTAATTGTGCGGCGGATTGCAAAGCCAATATCAAACCGATAATCAATGATAAAAGCGAAATAATTCCCACGGCATCCACACCGATAAGTAAACTTTGCTTTAATATCTCGCCTTTTCTATGTGCTTTTCGGTTAAAAATACCGATAAAAGACCAATAAAAGATTTCGGAAGCCAAAAACAGAAATTCCCAAATTTGCTTTTTGATATGATAAAATAATTCTCCCGCTTTGATAAAAAAATTATCCTCTTTGGGTTTGGGAAATTCTTTTAAATCCTTTGAAGAAAAGGTTTCCATGGCATTTTTTGCCAAATCCGGCACATTTATTATGAGAATATCCTTTTTCTTTTGCTTAACCCAATCCAAAAAAGCCACTCCGGCACTGTCGATAAATGTTAAATCCGCCAAATCTATCGTATCAAAAGGAATTTTCTTTTTTAAGCCGTTATAATATTTCGGCACCGTGAATTTATTTAATTCTCCTTTGATATACAATGTATTATTTGATGTTTTCATATTATTTCAAAATATAACTAACCCTTAAAAATAAAGAATGATCCCTTGTTAGATATTCCGTTCCCTCTTCCGGTTTTTTGGTTTTTAATTTCAATTTGTAGTCTATTGAGAGGAATTTTGTCAGTTTAAGATTCAAAGCGTTTTCCCATTCGATAGTGGTGGAATTTTTTTTATCAAACGGAATTAAAACGTCCGCATTTAAAGAATAAGAGAGGTTAAAGGGTAATTTGAAATTACCTATCAATGAAATTTCCGTTCCTTTTTGGTATGTGGATTTTTGTTCGTTAAAAATTTTGTATTCCACCGAGCCGATTGTAGCCGTTTTATTTTCGGTGGTGTAGTAGTTGTTATTTATATCTTGTCTTAATCCGAAACCCGTTCTTAAATTAATCGAAGATTTGGGACGATTGATTATTCGCCAATTCAGCCCTGCTCCCTCTTTTAATATAAGGGGATAAAAAGAACTCTTTACCGTAAGATAATCTCTATTTTCCGCTATGCTAACCGTGTCGCCTTCCGTATTGATTTTTATGTAATTTATATTATCTTCGTAAAAATTTTCCGATAAGAAATGAGTATTCATATCAAATCTGGTATATAAACCGATATTTTTTATAAAATAATAAATCAGCGTATTTTTAAGGTCAAATTCGTCCGCGGAAATCTTGAAGGAATCTTTATTTTGTTTTGCCGTTCCGAATTCTATATGATTTTTTCCCGAATAATGATAAGGACCTTTGTCAAATGTGGCTCTGTTTTCCATTTGCGTATTAAAATTTATATTTGTTTCGGGATTATCCTTGTCGGTTTCATTACTACTGGTAATGCTAAAATTTCCATGTATCGCACTTGATATTTTCCAATTTAAATTAGCCAATTTTATCTGATTCGGCGAAATTATTCCCGCTCCCACAAGGTGCTGCACAGAGCCTTCCGGTTCGGAATTTACAATAATTTGAAACGTTTGCATTTTGCCTTTTTCCACAAAAAGCGTTGCAAAATCTCTATATGTATTTATCGGTTCGTTGTTAATGGTAATTTTGTATCTTTGCGGTTTTAGAACCCATACTTGTTGTTGTTCACCCGATTCGGCATCGGCGGGAAATTCGGTGCCGTAACCGGTGGAAGTGGTCATATCAAAAATTTCATAGGGTATTTTAACGAAATTTCGGTTTTCATCCTTTATATCCACAATCAAACAACCCCAGTCGGGTTCGACAATCGTTTGATAATTGGAATGAACTTGAATATTCTTTTTTTCCATCATCAATATCTCCGGTCCCGAACCGTATCGAACATTATAAGTACCCACCGGCAAAATAACCTGATGTCCCATTCGAGCGGTACCTACCTTGTTACCCGATTGGTCATACACAAAATAATAAGGTTCGTTATCCGTTCCCGAAATAGCCGGCAATAATATGGCACCCGAACCGTTTTCGTAGTTCTTTCTTTCTTTTTTCCCCGTTTTTAGAGTTATTTTACCTTTTTTTCTTATTTGTATTCTATTGTAATGTTGTAATATTTTTTTGGAAAATTCGTCCATTTCCTTTAAAAGAATATCATTTACCGCTATCACAAAGTTTTCCACATTTGAAACGGCAAGTTTCTTTTCAATATTAAATCCGTGGTGTACTATCGTATTTCCTTTTTCGATATCTTTCAAATAAAAATCCATAGCTACATGGGCTCTATTCAAATTATCGCTCTTTTCAAATTCGATATTGGAAACATTAACGGTTATCATCAAATCGGAATTTTCATAATCTCCGCTTCTTGAAACCTGCTTAAAAATATTATAATCTTCCAATCTTTTTTTTAAGAAATCGGAAATTGTATCGGAAAGACGCACTCCCCACAAATCATATTGAGCATAAGTTATTTTTGGTCCGAAATGTCGTATGACAATCTGTTTTCTACTGTAATTTTGCGGTATTTCGGCATCATTAATCAAAACACTATGCGGCAACGGATCGTTTTGAATCAAACTTTTGTCTTCCGAAAAGCTATTAAATTGCAAAATATAATAGTTCGGCGTTACAATCGTTCCGAAACTGCATCCTATCAATATCGTTGCACCAATCAATACCAAAAGGATAAAAATTTTATATTTCATTTTATCTCCTATTGTTTTCTGGTTTTTAATATTACACCCGGATTTTCACTTAACTGTCTTGAGAAATCATTCAGATAATCCACGGTTTCTCTTAAATTATCAATTATCACTTTTATATCCTGTCTGTTGGAAATAATCAATCCGTCGAGATGAGCTATTGTTTTATTGGTTCTTTTTATGGTACTTTTTACATCGGAAGAAAGCTGTTTGATGTCTATTTTTACCAAATCATCGGATATTTTTTCGGTATTTTTTACAATATTCTTCATAGATTGTGAATTGAGCAAATCATTTATCGTTTTCACGGTAACGTTCACTTCTTGCAAAGCCGCTTGAGTTTGTATTATCAAAGAATCGGTATGATCTAAAATATTTCCTACCTTTTTATTATTTTTTTCCACCATATCGTTTAAATTGGATATGATATTATCAAATTTTGTTCTGTTTTCTTTATTGATAAGCTCATTTATGTTATTTAAAAGAATCTCTAATTTTTCAGTTATTATTTCCGCTTTTCCGGTGATGTTTTGAAACGTGGAAGAACCCGCTTTTATAAAAGCTCCCGGGGATAGTAGATTTTTCTTATTCGTTCCTCCCCGCAATTCTATTTGCATCAATCCGGTTATTCCCACCGGTGTAAGAACGGCTTCCACATCTTCCTTTATGGGCGTTCCTTGTTTTATACTCAATGTTACGATTATATCTCTTACATTTTTTACATCTATGGATATATCATCCACCCTTCCTATGGAAATCCCGTGATATTTAACTGCACTACCTATTTGCAAACCGTTTATGGATACATCGTGAAAACGAACATAGTATATATCTCTTTTTTCCATCATTTTTTTTCCGGCTACCAAAAACACAAATCCCAAAAAAAGAAATGATGTTACGGTGATAAAAACTCCCAACCTGAATTTTTGGGCTTTACTAACCATTTTTTCTCCTAATGCTTGATAAAAATCATTTTGTTCAAAGGCTTTTTAATATCAAGTACAAATTTTCTGAATTTTAGATATTCTTCCTTTTTCAATAATCCCGCGGGAATATAATAATCGCATTTTATGATAAGTTTTTTACCATTTCTTTCGGTTTCCAATTTAAAATATGCATTTTTATCGAACATTTTTAATGAATAATATATTTTTCGCGGCGGATAAATGATATTTACCTTTTTATCCATTTGAACACTGATATTCATCTTCATATTCAAAGGTGTATCTATCACATAATCGTAATTTCTTTCTTTTTTGGAAACATTATACCGCAAATAGTCGGGTATCACACTGAAATAATCGTAATTACCTTGCTTTACAATTATATCGGATAACTCCAAAGTATAATTGAATTTAAGATTTTCATCGATTTTATCGAAATTTTCAAAGTGCGGTCCGTCAATTAAGGTGGCATTATCCATATTTAAAAATCCGTTGAAATAAATTTTTGTCTTTTGAGGGGTTAAATTCATAAATGTTCTTCGCAATTGGAAATTCTGCAATCCGCTCACTTCACAATTTGCTTTCAAAATATTTTTGTCCGTAGTAAAATCATAAAGATAGTTATATATTTCCAAATTTTGTGTAGGATTTTCATATTTTAACAACTTGGGATTTTCAAAGCCGTACAAAATATTTGCACTTTCCACATTTGCAAACCCGAATGGCATTTTTTCATCTCCGGGCAGATAAATATTTCCTTTGTAATAAACCACCAAATCACTAAATTGATTCAGAAGCGGATAGCTTGTTTGAATACTGCCAAATCTGTTTTGCGGCTCCAAAACTATTGCCGGAAAAACGTTATCAATCCCTGCGGTTTTTGTGTATGCAAGAAACAAAGCAACAATATCTCTGATACTACCGTATTTGTTTTTTTGAATTTCGTCCAAATCTTCCGGTTTAAAATCCAATTCGTTAATATATGATTTATTTATGGAAAAATTTTGTGCAAAATACTTATAAATCGACAAAAACTTATTGTCTTCGTTTTCTCTGTTTGCGATTATTTCCGTTGCTTTTTCCTTAACCGCCAAAGGGATATTTTTCGGTTTTAATTTCGCCAACTTTTTGCCTGCCAGTTCACTCCAATTTTTATAAAAAGTATAAACCACAGGGCATCCTATTATCATATAAGAAGGTTTATTGGGTTCTTCCTTAATAAGCGGCATATCACTAACTTCGAACGTTAATATTTTTTTATCTCCTTCTATCCGACTACCGAATTTTACATTTCTGTCTTTTGGATAATAGTATTTGGGCGAATAATTTTTAGGAAATATCAATTGAAAGTTTTTATACGCATAAGGATTTGATTCCATAAGATGTTCCACACCTGAAACAGGTTCTTTTTTGATATCGTGAACAGTGTATTTTAACACGATATAATAACCCGGTTCTATTTGAGGAAAATTTAATATTTTTTCTTTTTCATGGATATATTTTGGATACCAACTTGCTTCTCTTGTGTCCAAATCATAAATCATATTTTCGGGTATGAAAATTCTATCACCTTTTTTATTTATCGTGAATGCGGTATCCACTTTCACCGTTTGATGATCGGGATTATAAAAAATCTTTACGTCGGAATAACGTTTTTTACCCTGATATGAAAGTATCTTTTTGATATAAAATATCTTATAATCGGATGTGGAATCGGGATTCACAATCATTTTTGCAGAAGTATAAATATTTACCGCATTAGCATTATCCAATGATAAATTCATTTTTGTATTTTTGATAATATCATCGATTTCGTCGGCAAAAACAAATGTGATAAAAAGGGTTATGATAAAAACAAACGCTATTTTCTTTTTATTTACAAACATACATTATCTCCTTTTTGCAATTATATAAAGGTTTTGATATTTGGATAAAACGGCTATTTTTTGTTTTAACGGCAAATACTCTTCTTTTTTGAAATGCTTTTTGGATGATTCGAAATGGAATTTTACATCAATATTTTTAGATGTGTTTTTTGTAATGTAGTTAATTTTAAAACCTTTATAATCCAACGAATTAATTTGCGGCATACTGATGTTTTTTAATTTATCCTTAAAATCGTATTGCTCATGTATATCAAAACTAAAAGTTACAGGCATAATGAAATTATAATTTCTTTTGCTCAATTTAAAAGGCGACATAAGATAATAATCATAAATATATTCCGAAGGCATTAATGATTTTAAATTTGCCGCATCAAAAGGAATAAAATAATATTTATCGGTAGAAGAAACAAAATTAGGAATTTTTATCT
The DNA here is from genome assembly GCA_964619925.1 of uncultured Candidatus Cloacimonadota bacterium. GTDB lineage: Bacteria > Cloacimonadota > Cloacimonadia > Cloacimonadales > TCS61 > CAZUGB01. Next base: position 2,868 of record CAZUGB010000026.1, on the reverse strand, counting down.
CGATTTCAAAAGTGATATTACGGTTTTTGTCGTTAGGATCCGAATGCGAATATTTTATTAGTTCCGCTCCCGGATTAAACAAAGAAGCTATTTTTGAAAAGAAATTATCATAATTCTGTTTTGTATATCTTACAAATGTACTTCGTAAATAATTATCAAAAAGTCCTTTTAACTCATAGGTAATTTTTGTTACGGAAGAATTATCCGATTGGATTGTATTATGTATCGAAATTTTCAAATTGTTTTTTTCGGGTTTGCTTACCGGAACCAATCCCAGAGAACTTCCTTTTTTTGATGCAACCAAATAACTGCTGTCTTCTTCATAAGCCGGCAAAAACTCTTTTGTATTTTCATCCGTAGGATCCAAGAAATATTGTGGATTTCCATTCTTGTCATACACCATTACAATTGCATGATTAAACCATAATACAGGTGCTTCTTTATCCAAGATATTACCCACGGAAATCAAAATCACATCGGCATTAATTTTGGCTGTTCTTAACATTGCCACCAAAAGAGCGGCTTTATCTCTACATACGCCACCGCGAGTTTCAAAGGTGAATGTAACGTCATGCGGTTCATATCCCGGGCGATCTTTTTCTTTATCCACTCCAAGGTATCTTATTTTTCTTGCCACCCAATAAAAGAGCTTTTCCATTCTTTCTTTTCTTGATTTTGTATTTTTTGTTAATTCTTGCACTTTTCTTTTTATTTCTTCATTTATTGTAAGATGCTTTTCCACAAGATTGTAATACCAACGTGATATCTCCTCCCAATTTTTTATGGAAGTTATCATAATATGATGCGCTATTAAACTGTATTTGTCCATATTCGGTTCGTATATTAACATCGGGGCGTCTTTTACCGTGAAAGAATATAATGTTTTATCTGCGGATTTACTTATAATCTTTTCATATTTAAAACCTTTGTTGTTTATATCGTGGATATAAAGCTCGATAGAAGCGGGTGTTTCGATTTCCAAATATTTATGAATGTACTTCGAATAATTTTCTATACCGAATTTTGTTGAGAAATATTTATCCATTCTCGTTTTTATTATCTTTCTTTTTGTCTTCGTGTAAATAATATCTCCTATTTCAATATCAGGTAAAATTCCCGTGAGAAGTTTGGAAGAATAGGAGTATATATTCATTCCGCTCATGTTCATATCGGTTTGTTGTATTATATCATTCGGATTTAGAGAAATAACTGTTCCGTCCTTTTTGATTATTTTTATTTTCTCCACAAAAAGACTGTCATAATTAATATCATAACCGAAAAAAAGTTTATTGTCTTTTTTCCCGGCTTCGTTCAAAACTTTTTTATATTCTTCGTCAACTTCATATCCCAAAGCATCGTTATCCAATTTTATAATATCATTTTCTATATAAATCATATCGGCATCCGGATAATCTTTTGCGGTAATCGGAGTTAAAAGTTCAATCGCTTGTTTTTCAGGCAAATATTCCGCAAAAATCATAATAGGAACAAGCATCAATGCGAAAAGGATTATTTTTTTCATTTATACCCCTTTTATTTTTTTGTTCTAAAAGTGAAATTGTATTTTTTATGTCAAATTAAATCGGATTTATCCCTAATTATTTCAAAAGTATTTTTTTATTTGGAAAAAATTATAATCTCATCTTAAATCTTATTAAAAAAATACTTTTCTCCCTTTTTAGAAATTAAATATGAAAAAGAGGAAAAGTTAGAAATCGATTAAATACCTTAAAGAAAATTATAAAAATTTAATAATACTTTCTTTTTTAAGGACAATAAAAAAAATCCCGCTTTTTTGAAGCGGGATAATGCTCAGGAGATTCTGTTTTTGAAAAAAATCATTTCAATAAAATCATTTTTTTGTTATACACTTTTTTACCTGAAACAACTTGATAGAAATAAACACCGCTTGATACTACCTTACCGTTATTATCTTTTCCATCCCAAACTATTGTATTTTTACCTTTTGATATGCCGTTATAAAGTCTTATTATCTTTTCACCTTTTACATTATAAATATCCAATGCAACCTTTTCTCCTTGTGCTATGTTAAATTCTATTGTTGTAGAAGGATTGAACGGATTAGGATAATTTTTAATAACATTAGCTTCCGTTATCTCAGGTGCCTCTGGATTATCTTCATTGGTTATCTCTATGGAAATCGGGTCATACAATTCATGATTTCCCGAATAATCCACCGATTCCAACCAGTAGTAATATGTATTTCCTTCTTCCAAATTTGCAGAATCCACATAATGGTATTCGTGTAATTCGTTTGAATTTCCCTCTCCCTCAATTGGTGCTAAATTAATCTTTTCTGATTGATTGAAACTGTTTGTTTCGGAACGATATACATTCCAATAGCTGTTTCCATGTTCGGAGTATGTAGTCCACGTAAGAGAAAGTTCATCCTGATTATATTTTGCAAAGAAATTTCCTAATACCACCGGCAAAGGTGTTGCATCACAAAAATATACATCATCGGCATATACAACCACATCTCCGTCCCAACCTGCATCTTCTTCTATTTCATACTCCAAAAAACCTCCAGTGGCATTAGCCGGAGCGGTTACGGTTCCTATATTTAATAATTGCCAACCCGCCGTATCGGTGGAATAAGAACTTACATCCTTTCTTAGTAGATTTGCCGGAGCAGCATTATCATACCACCATATTGACAATCTTACTTTACCGGCAGGATCGTTATCATACACATAAGCTTTTATTTCGTAATCATTTCCGCCATAATTCCCATCATTCAAATCCTGATAAAATTCTGCTGTTCGGGTACTATCAGTAACAGTTAATTTTGCCGAATAAGTTCCCCCATGAACAGTTCCCGATTCTCTTTCGGATGAATCCAAATAT
>CAZUGB010000025.1:0-10303 GCA_964619925.1 uncultured Candidatus Cloacimonadota bacterium | reverse complement strand
TTAAATTTCAAAGGTTGCTTTGATAAATTTAACTTTTTGATTTGCCTCACAATATCTTCTTTAAAAATTTTGTTATATTTATCAAAAGCTGAATTTTTATAAACAATATTTCCTCTTTTATTAGTTACCAAAACAGGTACGGACAAAATTGTTAAAATATCCTTTATTAATTTTTCCATATTTTATATCGCCTGCAATAACACAACAAAATTCGAGCCTTGAGACGGGTCACCGAAAACATTGTCTTCTACCCAAATTTTACCGCCGAATTTTTCAATAATGTTTTTTACCAACGTTAAACCCAATCCAAAACCATGCACTCTTTTATCGTTTCCTGCTCTTACCATTCTGTTAAAAATTTTCCCTTTCATTTCATCTTCAATACCCGGACCGTTATCATGGAACTCAAATCTATAAAACCTCGTATATTTTGAATACATGTGAGTAATGTTAATCTTTACATCTTTTTTATCATTGTGCTTGATTGCATTATTTAAAATATTATAAATTACGGTTTCCAATAGTTCATTTGCTTTTACAATAATATCTTTATTTTTAAAATCATAATCAATCATCACTATTTTGCGAGGTGAATTAATAGATACCGTTTTAATTACATTTTCCATTAATTTTGTGATATTAATAGGTTTTAGCTCCAAAGATATATCGTCGATATCGGACAAAAGTCTTACCTTATCGATTAAATTGGAAATTTCTTCCGAAAGATGCAAACAGGTTTTTAGTCTTATTTTTGTTTGTTCGGGCAAATTTTCATCTCTTAAAATTATGTTTAAATAGGAAAAAATTCCGTGGTTAAGATTATTAATATCATGAGACATTAAGTCGGTAAAAAATTCCGCCCTATTCCTTTCTTTCAAAAGTAATTGTTCAGCTTTTTTTCTTTCCGTGATATCTTTTCCTACCGATTGAATTTCCTTTACTTTACCGTCTCTATCAAAAATTGCTCTATAAGTCCATTCTTCCCAACGAATTTCTCCGGAAGGCAACATCTTTTCATATTCATAAGTTCCTACCGGATTATTCGGCGTTAATGCTTTCAATCTATTACGAACAATTTCCTGCTTTTCTTTCGGATACATTTCTATCCAATTTTTTCCGATAAGTTCATCGAAAGATTTGCCTAAATAATTGCAATAGGTATTATTAACAAATATAAAAGTACCGTCGGGAGTAAACCTATTTACAAATTCGGTTTGATCTTCCACCACCGCTCTATATCTTGCTTCACTCTGTCGCAAAGCTTCTTCGGCTTCCTTTAAACTGGAATTATCTATCAAAACACCGGTTATTAAATTCGAGCCTTTTTTAGATGTTATATAGGTTTTTCTGTCTTCCAACCAAATATATTTGCCATTGGGTTTTTGAAATCTGAACCAAACGGTTAAATCTTCTTTGGGATTTTGTAACCATTGCTTTACTTTTAGTCTTACAAATTCTTTATCCTCAGGATGTATATGTTGATATAAAAAGTTTTGATCGTTTATTAATAACTCTTTGTCATAACCGGTAAGGCTTTTAAAATTATCGGTTACATAAACGGAATTTTTACTAACTTCATATAAAACTATGTTAGGAACATTTTTTATAATGGAAGACAATCTTAATTGTGTCTTTTCCAATTTCCTTTTTGCTTGTCTTCTGCTTTTTATCTCTTTTTGAAGTTTCTCAAAAACCTGAGCGTTTTTTATCGTTGTGGATGCGTAAGTAGCAAATGTATCGGCAACAAATAATTCGTTATCACTATACGGATTTTTATTTCTGGTAAGTATCATTCCGCCTATTGCTTTATTATCAATTACAAATGGTGCGATAATCAGGTTTGTATTTTTAAAGTTTATCTTATTGAATTTTAAATTTTTATTATTTTTATTTATGAAAACAACCTTTTTATTTTTGATAATCGGAACAATTGCACATTCGTTTAATAAAATTTTCTCTTCGGGCAAAAAATCTTTTGGCATTGATATGATAGGTTCCACATATTTTCTTTTTATAAAAAATATTCCGAATGAATCGGATTTCAAAAGCTCTTTTGCTCCGTTTCCTATCTGTTCCAATACAACATTTAATTCCAAGGAACTGGTTAATTTCTTTGCTACATTTAATAAATTTTCAAGATATAGGTTTTTTTCTTTTAATTCCTTTTCAAATTCCTTTTGGGAAGTAATATCGATAATAGTTGCCAATGCACCGATGTATTTATTATTTAAAAATCGTGGCGTTGCATTTATTTGAAGAAACTTTTTATCTCCGTTTTCTTTTATTACTTCCAATTCATAACTACTTGTGATACCTTGTTTTCTAAAATTCGTCTGATATAAAATATTTGCAAAGGTTTCCTGAGATACCAAATTTGATATGTTTTTGCCTATTATTTCATCTTTATCCAAATCAAATATCTTTGCTACGGCTGAGTTTGCAAAGATTATGTTTTCTTTTTCGTCAACAACCGCAATACCTTCTTGCAAGGTTTCAATGAGTAAATCCAATTGAATATTGTTGTATAATTTCTTATCATATTTATGTTTTAGATAAATCAAATCCAGCAAACGAATAATTTCATCGTCGGCAAAAGGCTTTATTATAAAATCAGTTTCCTTGCCAAAATCTACTTTTGTGATAGACGTATTGATAAAATCGGAAATTAGGCAAACTGTCGGGAAATGATTAATTTTTTTAAACTTATCCAAATTTTCAAGTAGCTGTGATTTTTGAATATTATCAATATCAAATAGGACTATGTCAAAATTTCGTTCGTTTTTCTTTAAAATTTCTTCTAATGATAAAACTTTTACCTTTGAATTCGGATAAATTTTTTCAAGAACCGATTGAATTTTTTTGGTATTTTCGTTTTTAGGAATTAAAGCAATATTTTTTAGTAGCATTTAATCTCCATTAAGTAACTCTAAGAACTTCATCTATAGTGGTAACGCCGCGTAATATTTTTCTAATTCCATCATATCTTAAATTTGTAAAACCGTTTTTTTGAGCTTCAAATAGTATCGATTCATAAGTTAAATTTTGAATAAATATCTCTTTAAGCTCTTCCGTTAAGATTAATACTTCGCTGAGTGGTGTTATTTTATTATAACCGGTTCCGTCACAATCGGGGCATCCTTCCCCGCGTGTAATATAAATATCTTCGGGTAAATTCAGAAGTGAAACTTTTTCCAATACATCATCATCCGGTCTGTATTTTATGGAACAACTGGTACAAATTTTTCTTATCAAACGTTGTGAGATTACTCCTTTTAGATTATCTATCAGTTTTGGATAATCGGATGTGATATTTTTAAGCTCTATCACTGTTTTGATAGAATCATTTCCCGGATAAATGGAAATTACTTTCACATTGGATGCTATCAAATCCTGAATAAATTCGATGTCGGCGGAATCTACAATTCTTTGAAGGAAAAAATAATCCGGTTTTAGGTTTTTTATCACCTCAAATATCTTTAATTTATCCTGTTTTTTTATATTTTCTTCAATTGTGATTTGGGTAACTTTATCAAAATTATGATAATTTTTATATTCCAGAGAAATGATGTTGTTTTCCGCTGCGTTTAATTCGTTTAATATCGAATAATAGGTAGAAGTTTTACCCGAAAAAGCCGGACCGGAAATAATAACCAAACCGGGTGTACGGGAAATCAAATATCTGGTTTTTTCCAAATCGTGTTCGGAATACCCCAAATCTTCCATGCTGAATATTTCCAAATCTTTTTTAGGAAGATTAATTACCATCTTTATACCGTTTACCGTAGATAAAGAATAGTAATGCAGAGTCAGTTTGTTGTTATGATGTTTTATTTGAAATTCACCGGTATCCCAACTTTTTTTGTAACCTTCTTCCATGTGAGAAATCAAAGAAAACATGGGATTGGTTAATCTTTGGGGTAATGTAACCACACGTTGTAAAATACCGTCTATTCTTAATTTTATTCTTAGGTGTCCGGGTTTTGTTGTTTCAAGATGCATTTCCGTGGCTTTAAAAAATTCGGCATTATCTAATAAACGCGTAAATATAACTCCGGCGGCGGGAAACTTGGTGGCGGATTCAACACTATTTGCCCACTTTTCTCCCCTTATTTCCACATCCAATTTATCAAAATCAAACTTTCCGCCCTGATCTTTTTTTAACTTCTTACTTTTTTTGGCAATTAGATTGTCAAATGCGGTTACCGTGATAACCACGGGAACCACTTCCCTTCTCGTAGTTGTTTCTATCAAATTGATAATGCGCTTATAAGGCGGGTCGATAAATGCCACGGTAATTTCCAAATCTTCAATAATAATAGGAATAAACCTATACTTTGAAGAAGCTTCCTCGGGAAGTTCGGGAACATCTATCCAATTTTGACCTTCGGTAGCATACAAAAAAGGAATATTAAATTCTTCGGCAATAATTTGGGCGATAATATCTTCTTGTATTTGAAATTTTCTTATTAACGTTTGAACGATACCTTGAAGATTAATGGAATTTTCGGATGTCTGGATAAAATTTTGCAGTTGCTCGTTCGTTATAATATTTTTTTTAACAAGAGCAATTAATAAACGTTGATCTTCTTCTCTTATCATAATGTTTCCTTATCTATAAATTTTAGAAGATTTTATCAATATCTTCCTGATTAATAACCTCTTCGTCACCGATATTGACAAATATTTTTTCCTTTTGCAATTCTTCAATTTGTTTTGAAGAAAGTTGGCTATAATAAAATTTTGCTTTTTGTTTGGGCTTTGTGCTTCCGCAACCACCGCAATAAACGGCATCGGGTTCATTTACAAAACCGCAAACACATTTCCATCCCAATTCATATCCGCAATTTTTACAATACATTCTATTGCTATTATTTTCGGTACCGCAATTTTCACATTTCATCTATCTTCCCTCAAATCGTTTAATCACTTCCACCAATTTTTCTTTTGTAAACGGTTTCATTAAAAACCAATCAGCTTTCAAATTTTTCGCTTTTTGAACATTATGTTTGGATACATAAGAACTTACCATTATAACAATTGCTCTCGGATCGATAGCCTTAATCTCTTTTAATACATCCAATCCGGACATTTTGGGCATAACGATATCCAAAAACACAAATTTTGGTCTTATCTTTTGAAAGGTTCTTATCCCTTCGGCTCCGTCAAACGCAAAGAAAGTATCAAAATTTTCTTCCTGTAGATAGAAATTTAAAATTTCACGATTAATTTCGGAATCATCAATGATAAGTGCCGTCTTTTTCGACTGTTCCGTTGTTTCGTCTTCCAATTTCTTTTTAAACTTTTCTATCAATTCTTTTGTATCCATAAACACCCCAAATTAAAGTTTTTTGTATAGATTTTTTTTATATACAAATTGTCAATTAATTTTTCCTCGAAAAACCTTTTTATCTGCAAATTCATAATTACTAAATTCCCAAAAGATTACGTAGATAGTTTATACATTCAAAAATCATCTGTTTCAAAACTTTTTAAAATCCGAAAAAATTACTTGTATTTGACAATAAAACATCTAAGTTATTTTTGACAAAAAAATAATAAAATGTATGGATATATGGAACTTAAAGCAAAATATGACTTTTTCAAAATAGATTATGAGATAAACACAAAATTGAATTACGTTGATATTTTTAAAAACAATAATCCGGTTCATTTGGAAATCGGTAGCGGACGCGGTGAATTTATTTATAATAAAGCATTACAGCTTCCTTCGATAAATTTTTTTGCCGTGGACATTAAAGAAAAAAGAATCAAAAGCATCATCAGAGCTTTGGATATGGAACATCATAAAAATGTAAGAGTTCTAAAAATGTTTATAGATGAAGAAAGCATAAAAATTTTTCCCGAAAACAGTATAGAAAAAATATATATTATGTTCCCCGACCCATGGCCAAAAAGAAAACATCATCGAAGAAGAATGATAAATGAAAAATTTATAAAAATACTTTATAACATCCTTACGAATAAAGGAACCGTGGAAATTGTTACCGATCACCAAGGTTATGCCGAATGGATTAAAAATGTTTTTTTATCGGAAAAATCTTTTGTGCCGAAATATAGCGAAATTTACTCAAGAGAACCGGAAAAAAATCATATCGTAACTTATTTCGAAGAAAAAATGAGAAAATCGGGTTATATCCCTTATTACTTTGTTTTCACAAAATCAGGAGGTAAATAATTATGAGAGACTTGGAAAAATTGAAAGAAATCTATAACAAAAATAAAAAAAGAAAAAATATGCTCTTCCACCCCAAAGCATTAAAAGACGAAGATGCTACAAGAAAAAGAAAAGAAAAACCGGACTACTTACGTTCTCCTTTTGCTTTGGATAGAGACAGAATCCTATATAGCGGAGCTTATAGAAGGTATCACGGCAAAACACAGGTATTTTCCTTTACCAATATGTTTGATGAGGAAATGACAAATAGAAACATCCACACTACCTATGTTTCTCAAATTTCCCGAACTATCGGCAAAAATCTGGGATTAAATCAGGAAGCAATAGAAGCTATGGCTCTGGGACACGATTTGGGACATACTCCGTTCGGACATGACGGTGAGTCGGCACTTAGCACTATCTGTAAACAATACGGAATAGGAGCCTTTCATCATAACATAGAAAGCTTACACATTGTAGATCATATTTCCAGAAAAGGCAAAGGAATGAACCTTACTTTCCAAGTAAGAGACGGTATTATATCCCACGACGGAGAAGTTCACAACACCAGAATTATACCTCAATGGGATAAAACCGAAGAAGATATAAAAAATTACATAACGGTAAGAAGCAGAGACGAACATGTTTCCAATTGGATGCCCGCAACTTTGGAAGGTGCAGTGGTAAGAATTTCCGATACGATAGCCTACATCGGACAGGATATTGAAGATGCCATAAGATTTAACATTCTAAAAAGAGAAGAAATTCCTAAAGATTGCGCCGAATATCTTGGATATAGAAACGGTGAAATAGTGGAAAATCTTGTAAGAAGTGTAATTTTGAACAGTTACGAAAAAGACTATATCGCATTTGACGAAGAAACATCTTATTATCTTTTGAAATTAAAAAAATTCAATTATCAAAGAATTTATACCAATAAAGACGTGAAAAGAATAAAAGACGTTATTTATCGCAGTATGAATATCCTATTCCAATTTTATATGGAAGACATCGAAAAAGAAAATAAAAAATCAAAAATTTTCGCTCATTTCTTGGATTATAAATCGGAAGAATATTTAAATTCATTTTCCAATGCCGAAAAAGTGAGAGATTTTATTGCAACCATGACAGACCGATATTTCAATGAACAGGTAAAAAATTATCTTTTACCCGCCGACATTATTACAAGATCTTATTAAAAAAAATTTTGGAGGATAAATGGAATTTGCGGAATATATTAAATTAAATCATGAATTAACAGAAAAAATCGATATGATAAGGAGGTTACTTTGACCGTTCTTCTTTGGAGAACGAATTGCAAAACCTCGAAGAACAAATGAACCAATCCGGATTTTGGAACAACACCAAACAAGCCAAATCAATAATGAAAAGGATAAGTGTTTTAAAAATTTATCTCGAAAAAGACGACAAATTAAAAGAAATAAAAGACGATTTGGAAACATATGATATACTTTTATCGGAAGAATTTAACCAATCCCTTTTTGAAGAAGCCGAACAAAATATCCTATCGGCAAAAGACATAATATCAAAATCGGAAATTCAATTTTTATTAAATGAAGATAATGATGCCAACGATGCCATACTCACCATACACCCGGGTGCAGGCGGTACGGAATCGCAAGATTGGGCGGAAATGTTGCTTCGAATGTACAAGCGATGGGCTGAAAAAAATAATTTCTCTTTCACAATAGTAGATTATCAACCCGGTGAAGAAGCAGGATTAAAAAGTGTAACCGTAGAAGTGAAGGGAGAATTTGCATACGGATACCTCAAAGGGGAATCGGGCGTTCACAGATTGGTGAGAATTTCTCCTTTCAATGCACAGGGCAAAAGACAAACTTCTTTCGCATCGGTTTTTATTTATCCCGAAATCGAGGATGATATTGATATTGAAATAAAACCGGAAGATATTCGCATAGATACATATCGGGCAAGCGGAAAGGGCGGACAAGGCGTAAATACTACTGATTCGGCTGTTCGCATTACTCATTTACCCACAAAAATTATTGTTCAATGCCAAAATGAACGCTCTCAAATTAAAAATCGTGAAACCGCCATGAAAATATTAAAATCTCGTTTGTATCAACATTATCAAAAAGAAAGAGAAAAAGAAAAAGAAAAAATAGAATCATCAAAAACGGATATCGGATGGGGCAATCAAATACGTTCTTATGTTTTTCACCCCTATCAAATGGTTAAAGACCACAGAACCAATTACGAAACAGGTAATACTTCCGCCGTAATGGACGGTGCAATAGACGATTTTATTTACGAATTTTTAAAATATGATGCCGAAAGGAAAAAAAGCAATGAATTATAAAGATTTGATAAAAAATATAAATCCCGAAAGAATACCCAAACATGTAGCAATAATAATGGACGGAAATGGTAGATGGGCAAAAAAACACGGCAAAAAGAGAATTTTCGGACATAAAAAGGGAGTGGAAACCGTTAGAAAAATTGTGGAAGTCTCTGCTGAAATCGGTATTAAATACCTTACCATTTATGCATTTTCCACCGAAAATTGGCGACGCTCCAAAAACGAAGTAAATTACCTTTTGAAACTGATATTGGATTCTCTTTTAAAAGAAATTGAAGAATTAATTAAAAATAACGTTGTTATTCGATTTATCGGAACAGAAGAAAAACTACCCGGTAATTACAATAAAAAAGTAAATGAAACTTGCAAATTATCTTGGCATAACAACGGATTAAATTTAAATGTAGCTATGAATTACGGCGGCAGAAAAGAAATTTTGGATGCCATAAAAAAATTATTTAACGATGTTCAAAATAATAAAATCAAATTGGATGATTTGGATGAAAAACTTTTTTCCGATTATTTATACACAGCCGGAATGCCCGACCCCGATTTGGTGATAAGAACAAGCGGAGAATTGCGTTTGTCAAACTACCTTATTTGGCAAACCGCATACTCGGAATTTTGGTTTACAGATGTACTTTGGCCTGATTTTACCAAAGCCGATTTTATCAATGCCATTTTGGATTATCAATCCCGTGAAAGAAGATTCGGAGCCAGAAAATGAATTTGCTAAAAAGAATTTTGGTTGCCGTTTTTTTTATACCCGTTTTACTTTTTATTTTTTATAACGGCGGTTATTATCTTTTATCTTTTTTAGCCTTATTATCGATTTTGATGAATTATGAACTTATTTTGATAATGAAAAAAAAAGACATTTCCCTTTCTTATCTTAATTTGATTTTTGCCCCTTTGTTAATATTCGCTCTTTCGTTTGAAAAATATGATTTGGTATTTCTTATCCTTTTTTTGCAATTATTTTTTACATCACTCAATAAGATCTTTTCAAAAGATTTAAAGGGTTCAATATTTAAGATGTCCGTATCAATATTTATTTTGGTATATACTTCACTTTTTTTATCTTTTTTATATTTGATAAGCAGTATGCAAAGCGGCAATAACTTATTGATTTTATTACTGGTTTTGATATGGCTTACAGATACGGGAGCATATTTTGTGGGAATGAGCATGGGAAAGCATAGGGGATTTATAAAAGCCAGCCCCAAAAAATCTATCGAAGGCTTTGTCGGCGGATTTATATTTGCTCTTTTATTTGCATATCTTTCCACCGTGTTTTTCCGCATTAATCTTACTTCGGCGATATACGCTTCGATTGCCGCGGGAGTATTCGGACAAATAGGTGACCTTACGGAATCTTTGATAAAACGTGATGCAAATATCAAAGACAGCTCCAATATAATCCCCGGTCACGGAGGGATACTGGATAGATTTGATAGTTTATTATTAGCCGCTCCCGCTTTTTATTTTATGTTAAGATTTTTATAAATTCAGCTTTGAAAGGGGACAAAAAAAAGAACTTCTCGCGGGCTAAACGAGAAGTTCATTTTTTGATAGGGGGTATAGGTATTAATGAGGGGTTAATAGATTGTATAGCTTTTCTATTATTAAATCCAATTCCAATAATTTTTTATAAATATTCACATTAAATTTTTTCTTATTATTAATTTTTGGTACTGCCAAAATATACCAGTTCATTTTAACCTCCATAACAACTCCCTTCTCCCACAATTTTTGATTATTTTAGATGCAAATAAAGTTCCAACTTT
>CAZUGB010000024.1:0-1929 GCA_964619925.1 uncultured Candidatus Cloacimonadota bacterium | reverse complement strand
GTGGCCCAATATAAGGAATAAAATATAAAGAAAAATTTAATGAATTATGTTTTTTGGTTCTTTTGATGTATCTTTTTATTCTTCTGTTTTTAAGTAATTTTTTATCATCCCAAAATTGATTGAAATATTTTTTGTAGGAAGAGATTTTTTTTACGTTTGTTATAGTTTTTATTTTAGGATTATCCGTATTTATCACATCTGATATTGAAACTCGCATAAATTTATCTATGTAAATTTTGTAATCGTTTTTACCTTTGATTATGTATTTGTTATCACCCGTATTGGTTGAAAAAGCTTTATTTTTGAATACCATTTGCGGATTGCATTTTTTATTGCCAATTACAGAATAAAGATAATTGTATGGTTTCTTATTGCTAAATATCATAAGTTGTCGTTTCTCGACTTCCTTTACCTCAATTTTATTATCAATAACATGTAAATTAAAAAAAAGAATAATGCCATTTTCGTCATAACTATTAAATTTACCAACTTTGCCCAGATATTTTCCTTTGTCTGAAAATACAAAAATACCCTTAAATCTTTTATTCCCAGTTATTTTAGTTTGAACATTGTTGATTACATTTAAAATATCAATCGAAAGAATAAGTTGATTTTGTTTAAAATCATAATCGCAAATATATGGTTTACCGTATTCATATTCATTCGGCAGTTCCAATTTAAATTCTTTTACAAGCTCCAAAGACGATAAACCGGAAAAAAGAAGTAAAAGTAAAAATAAGAAAATGATTTTTTTCATATCCGTTTCTCCAGAATTAAAGTTGGTAGAAAAAAGAAAAGGATATTGATAATGTCAAAAAGATTTTGTTGTTTACTAACTCATCCCCGCCCCTTCTCTTTGCAAAAGAGAAGGGGGAGTTTATTTGTCTTTTGATAGAAACTTTTTCACGATTTTTGCGTTTTTTTTCATCTTTCTATCTTCACCGCAAGTATCTTCCAAAAAAAGATAACGCAAATGATGACGGTTATCCACAATTGCCCAACCCGAGTGCAAAAAGTATGGTCCCGTTTCTTTTATAAAATCCGTTATGTTTCTTGCATCCTTATCAAGATAAATTGGCAGATTGGGTATTATTTCAAAGGTATAAGTATATTTTAACTTATTTTCTTGCAATTCGTTTACTGTTCGGTTCATTTCATAATTGTTCCAATATTCGATAATTTCCACAATCTTCCCCGGAAATTTCTTTACCAGAGAATTTAAAAGAGCCGCACGGACCCCGATATTTGATCCGCAACCTATTGCATAGATTGAGGAAAAGACCACAAGTGTAAATTTGTTTTTTGTAATTAGCGAATCAAGATTGACTTTATTAAAATTAATATCGGTAACCGATTTTGTGAAAAATTTTTTTGAGCAATCTTTAATGGTAATGCCTCTAACGATTTTTATCTTTTTGTATTCTTTTCCGCAAAAATTAACTTTTTTGGGACCGATGGCAAATAAACCCAAACTAAAAAAGAGTAACAAAATTAAATAGAATAACCTTTTCATTTTTTAATATTCCCATTTGTAAAATTGAAGGTAAAAATCCTTTCCTTTTTCTTTTACACCGATAAGTAGTTTATTTTCGGCATCGATTTTAACGGGTTTAAAATCAATAGGAATAAAGTCCGAAATAACTTTCCTTTTATCAAGAGAATAGACAAGAGGATGATATTTGGCTTCGGGGATATTGAACATATCTTTGAAAAAATGATGTAATTTATAACCTAAAACCAAATTCGAACCGCTTTTTAAAAAGAATCTTAATGATGAAAGATCATATTTTCGGGTAAACTTCTTTACATTCTTTTTTGATTTAACCTTTTTGGCAAATAATGTTTTATATTTATCCAATTCCGTTTTTTTCATATCGGCATATTTTTTTATATGATATACATTAAGAGAATCGCCTGAGTAATTATATT
>CAZUGB010000023.1:0-16123 GCA_964619925.1 uncultured Candidatus Cloacimonadota bacterium | reverse complement strand
ACGCTCCAATTCCCGAACTCCCGCTTCCCGTGTGTATTGTTTGATGATTTTCTCGATTGTCGTCTTCTGAAATGAAATATTGATTTTACCGGCGACATCATGTTCGGCAATTACTTTCGGAATGAGATGAATGGTGGCAATATGAATCTTTTCATAAGCCGTGTAACCGGGAAGTTCGATGATTTCCATGCGGTCGATTAGCGGTCTGGGAATCGAGGAAAGCGTGTTTGCCGTGGTAATAAAAATCACTTGAGATAGATCGTAATTGAAATCGAGATAATGGTCGCGGAAACTGTTATTTTGTTCCGGATCAAGAACTTCCAAAAGTGCCGATGCGGGGTCTCCTCTAAAATCCATGCTCATTTTATCAATTTCATCCATCATAATGAGGGGATTTTTGGTTTTTGCTCTTTTCATACTTTGGATAATAACGCCGGGCATAGCCCCTACGTAGGTTCGTCTGTGACCTCTTATTTCGGCTTCGTCTCTTACTCCACCCAATGATAATCTTACGAATTTTCTATTCATGGCTTTCGCAATTGATTTACCCAAAGATGTTTTTCCCACTCCGGGAGGTCCTACAAAGCATAATATTTGTCCTTTTACCTTTTTTGCCAATTTTACTATGGCTAAATATTCCAATATGTGTTCTTTTACCTTTTTTAAACCGTAATGATCATTATCCAAAATAGCCAATGCATCATCCAAATTAAAATCCGTAAATTTAGGTTCCTTCCAAGGCAAATCGAATATCCAAGTTAGATAATTGTAAACCACACCGTATTCCGGTGACATCTGATTTAATCTTGCCAATTTGTTGATTTCGCTTTCCACTTTGCTTGCAATTTCCTTTGGAATAGGGGTCTTTTTCAATTTTTCTTTAAATTCGATAATTTCATTTTTGGATTCTTTCGTGATACCCAATTCTTTGTTTATGGTTTTAATCTGTTCGGAAAGGAAATATTCCCTCTGCATTTTATTCAGTCTTCTTTTTACTTCGGAATCTATTTTTTTCTCAAGTTTGATAATCTGAATTTCTTCATTAATTATTTTGCTAAATATCATTAATGCATCGTAAGCATCCCGCATTTCATAAAGTTCCTGTTTTTTTCTATAATCTATCGAGCTGCTTGCCATCGAGATGTATAATAGTTTATACAAATTATTAATTTCCGAAAAAGATTTAAGTGTTTCTTTGGGGATGTTCAAAAGTTCCACATATTCGAGATAAAGTTTTTTAAAAGAACGCATAAGAGCTTTTGTTTCAACCGGTGATTTTGATATTAGTTGGGGATAATATACATATTGAGCGCTAAAGAAATTACCTTTCTTCTTTTTGGAAAATCTGGTTATTTTCACTCGCGCTTCGGCTTCCAAAAGAACTCTGAAAGTATCTTCCTGATATGGAAGTATCCTATTAATGGTGCATAATGTTCCCACTCTATATAATGATTTTGCGGATGGGGCTATATCGAAATCGTTGTTTTTTTGGGGGACGCAAATAATTTTTGTTTTGTTTTCGGTAGCATAATCAATCGCATTTTTAGAGAAGTATCTTCCTATCAATATCGGCGAAAGAGTATGAGGCAATACTATGGTATTTATCAAAGGTATTATAGGGTAACTATTTTCTTGAATATTAGACATACGTTCCTCTTTTTTTATTAAATTCTTTTAAAATAGATAAAAAAATAGAGGCTACAACGAAGTATAGCCTCATAAAATAACATGTTAAATTTATCTTCTGATTTTTCTTTTTTCAAAATGCGAAATCATAATGGGGCTAGCAATATAAATGGACGAATAGGTTCCCACTACCACACCTATCAATAAAGCCAATGCAAAATCGTTTATCACCGAACCGCCGAAAATGAACAACGAAAGCACTACAACGAATGTGGTTAATGATGTAATAATGGTTCTACTAAGCGTTTGATTGATACTTTTATTGATTACTGTGGCATAATCGCTTTTTCTATAAAGACGCAAATCCTCTCTGATTCTATCGAACACCACGATAGTGTCGTTTAATGAATAACCCACAATGGTAAGAAGTGCGGCAATAATGGGAAGTGTGATTTCTTTTCCTAAAATGGAAAAAACACCTACGGTTATCAAAACGTCGTGAAACAAAGCCGCTATAGCTGCCAAACCGTAAGTAAATTCAAATCTCCACCAAATATAAAGAATAATTCCCAAAAGAGACCAGAATATGGCCAGCAAAGCTTTGCCTTTTAATTCTTCACCGATTTTGGGTCCTACAACCTGTTGAGAACGTAAAAAAGTATCGGGATTAACATTGTTTGGAAATGCTTTTTTGAGAATGTCGGTAATTTTTTTACTCAAATTTTCACCGTTCTCGGAATTTTTCTTGGTTTTTATCAAAACATAAGTTTTGGTTTTATCGGTTACGGATCTTATTTCCTGAATTTCAGCATCCACTATTCCGGCTTTTTCCAAAACATCTCTTACTTCTTGAATGGAAACGGGTTTAGCCGTGGGAGTAACCGGATTTAAGTCAATTTCCAAAGCCACACCACCGGTAAAATCAATACCGTATTTGGGTCCTTTGTGAATCACCAAAGAAATTATACCGGCTAAAATCAAAATAATGGATATGCTAAAAAATATCTTTCTTTTTCCTACGAAATCTATATTTGTATTTTTGAAAAATCTCATTGTTCCCCCTACTGCTAAATACTTAATTTATCGCGTTTAACGTTAGTGATAAATGTGTCGAACATTGCTTTAACCACTAATATCGAGGCAAATAACGAACCCACTATACCAATGGATAACGTAACGGCAAAACCTTTGATGGGACCCGTTCCGAATTGATACAAAACTATCGCCGTAATCAATGTGGTGATATTGGCATCCAAAATTGTAACCATAGCTCTTTCGAAGCCTGCATCCACTGCTGTTCTTACGGTTTTTCCCAAATCAAGATTTTCTCTGATACGCTCGAATATAATCACATTGGCATCCACCGCCATACCAATCGTTAGGATAATACCTGCAATACCCGGCATTGTTAGTGTGGCTTTGAACATTGTGAGTACCGCCAAGATAAATCCCATATTGATAAATAATGCCAAATCGGCTAAAAATCCGGAAAGTTTATAGTAAACAATCATAAATAGAATAACAACGATCATACCGATGATAGCCGCCATTAAACCGGATTTAATACTATCGGAACCCAAAGTAGGTCCCACTGTTCTTTCTTCGATTATTTTAACCGGTGCGGGAAGATTACCTGCGTTTAATACGATTGCCAAGTCCTGAGCTTCGGACATTGTGAAACTACCGTTTATCACTGCGTTTCCACCCGGTATTTTATTTTGGATTACAGGTGCCACATATACTACACCGTCCAAAACTATAGCCAATCGTTTTTTGATATTTTTGGCAGTAACCTTTTCAAATATTTTTGCACCCTTTCTATTGAATTTAAGAGCAATCTCCGGTTTTCCCGATCTTTTGGGATCATATCCCTGATTGATTTTTACTTGTGCCTTTTCAAGATATTTACCTGTTATTTCGGGATGAGAATTTAATAGGAACAATTGTCTGTCGGCTCTCGGATCGTTTTTGTCTTCTTTTGATAATGCCAATTGTAATCCTGCGGGAATATTTTTAATGAAATCTTTATCTTTCAAAAGTTTGGTAACTGTTTTCACATATTTGTAAGGAACTCTGTAAGGTGTGTTGTCAAAACTTGTGGTAAGGTCGGTAAAAATTTCGGCATATTGTTCGTTTTTGTTTTCTTCTTCTTTTTTATCCTTGTCTTCCGGTTTGGCTGATTCCAAAATATCCTTTACCGGTTCGGATTCGGATAAACTGTCGGAAAATTCCTTTTTTAATTCGGGATATTTATCTATGTTGTTTTGTAAATAAGCATCCAATTTTTTATAAATGTCTTTTAATTTATCTTCGTTTTGAACAAGTTTAAATTCCAAAAGAGCGGTTTTCCCGATAAGTTCTTTTGCTCGGGAAGGGTCTTTTAATCCGGGTAATTGAACGATAATTCTATTTGGTCCGGTTCTCTGAATGGAAGGTTCGGATACGCCGAATTGGTCGATACGATTTCTAATTATTTCCAGAGCTGTTTTTACCGCATCCTGTTTTTGTTGGTCGGATAAATCTTTTAAACCCGAAAAATCCACTTCCAATAAAATTTGAGAACCTCCCTGAAGATCAAGACCAAGTTTCAAGCGACTTTTTGTCCAGAAATCAGGCAGATGTTTTACTACAAGCGGAGCATCATAATATGCAATTACAAGTAAAACTATCAAAATCAAAATGTTTCTAATTTTACGATTTTTCATTAGCAAGTCTCCTTATTTTTCTTTCTATATACTTCTTTTAATGCCCATATTTTAATGGGAAATACCAAAACTTGTTATACTTAAATACAGTCAAGGAATTTGTCTTACTACTTAAAACCTATCTGTTTATCGTCGTGTTGTCCGGGCATATTGATTTCTCCGAATTTTTCTTCGAAAGCTTTTATGTTTTTTTCGAGCAATTCTTTTAACTGTTTTGCATGTAAGGGTGTCATAAGTATTCTGGAATAAATTTTGGCACCCGGAATACCGGGAACAATTCTACCGAAATCAATTATAAATTCAGAATTCGAGTTTGCCATTGCGAAAAAATTGGCATAGATACCTTCTCCTACTTTTTCATCAATCTTAATATTTAATTGTTTTGCTGCATTTTTTCTCCTCTTAATTATTTTTTTTCTTTTAATGCTTTTTCTACAATCGGTGGAATCAAATCGTGAATATCTCCGCCGAGTTTTACTACTTGTTTTACTATTGTGGAACTTAAATAAAGATATTTTGCATCGGGAACAAAAAACATGGTATCAATCTTGGTGTTTAATTTTTTATTCATTAATGCCAAAGAAAGCTCATATTCAAAATCCGAAACCGCTCTAAGACCTCTTATCATTATAGTGGCATTAACTTTTTTGGCAAAATTCACCACCAAACCGTCGAATTTCATAACTTCCACACCGTTTATATCTTTTGTGGATTCTTTGCAAAGATAAACTCTTTCGTCCAATGTGAACATGGATGTCTGTTTTGCGGTATGTTCCGCTACGGCTAAAATAACTTTGTCAAAAATACCGGTTGCCTTCTTTAAAATATCTATATGACCGCAGGTGATAGGATCGAATGTGCCCGGATAGATTGCTATTTTCATATGTTTTTCCTGTATTCTTCCAATTCTTTTACTTCTTTTGGTATGGATGCCGAAAGGTTCTTTTGTCCGTTTTCGGTTACCAAAATATCATCTTCTATTCTTACGCCGATGCTTTCTTCGGGAATATACAAACCGGGTTCCACGGTAATGACGTTACCGGCTTTTAAAACGGATTCCCTCGGGATAATATCGTGTGTATCCATTCCGAGATGGTGTGATACCCCGTGCATATAATATTTGGAAAGCTCTTTATCTTCCTTTATTAATTTTAAATCGAAAAGCAAATTTTTTAGAAGTTCTTTTGTCTTGTTTTGCAAATCGGAAATTTTTATATTCGGTTTTACCATGGAAATTATAGTTTTCTGAACATCCAAAACGCCCTGATAAATATCTTTTTGTCGTGGTGTAAAGGTTTTGTCTATGGGAAAAGTTCTTGAAATATCGGCACTGTAATTATTGCACAAAGCACCGATATCCAATAAAACAAGTTCACCGTTTTTTATTTTATCCCTATTTTGTTCGTAATGCAAAATGGTTGCGTTTTTTCCTGCGGCAACAATGGATTTGAAGCCCAGGTGTTTCAGTCCGTTTTTATAAACGTGATACAAATACATAGCTTCCAATTCATACTCATGCATGCCGGATTTTGCATTTTGATAAATAAATTTGATACCTTCTCCCGTAACCTCGATAGCTTTTGAGAGTTGCTCTATTTCCCATTCGTCTTTAATTGCTCTAAGTGAACGAATCAAATTTGTAAAATTGGCAAACTTAACGTGTGGATAGGTGTTTCGCACTGTTGATACGAATTTTTGGCTTTTGTTCATTGGCTTATCAAATCCGCTAATCAAATTGTTAATGTGGCAGGTTTCCGCTCCGTAAAGATAGGGGGAAACTCTTCTGTTAAATTCATCCAAATAGAACACATTGGAAATGCCGCTAATTTCTTCGGCTTCTTCCTTAGACAGTTTTTTGCCTTCCCACACAATTCTTTCGGGTATGTTTCTTTCCACAAAAAGAATAAAGTCGCTTTTTGAAGATGATTTATATCCCAATAAAATTAAATTCGGTGCATTCAATCCCGTAAGATAGAAAAAGTTATTGTCTTGAAGAAAATATCTGGGGTATTTGGGTAATTCGTTTCCGAAAAGGATTATAATCTCATTCGGATTTAATTTTTCCAATAATTTTTTTCTGCGTTTTTCGAGATAATTTTTCATAATATCCTCTTTTTTAAAAGATTTTTAATTTTCCGTAAACACCGTCAAAACCGGGGGGATCAAAAACAAAACGTCCCTCTTTTACAGCCTGAATAAATGTGATAGTTTTTTGTGGTATTTTACTGTCAAGCACATCTTTAAAATCGGTAGAATTCCATAAATTTATTTCCGAACCGTAGTATTTTATTATTTGTAAAAAGATCTTTTTCACGTTTGCCGACGATATGGATTTTAAACCTAATGAATAAGCTATAACTTCCGTAAGCGGTATAAGATGATAAAATTTTCTGGTTTTCGGTATAATAGAGTTGTCGGATAATATTTCGCAACGTTCTTTCACACCCATAATCACCTTTTTCCCGCACATAGGACAAATCTTTTTGTGGGGAATAAAAATATAATCTACCGTATGTCCGAATTTACCTTTACGATGCCCCGAAAGATAATATTTCCCTTCCATAGGATTAAATTCGGCGGTGTATAAAACTTTGTTTTCCCTAATGGCATCTATTATCGATTTATAAGAAATATCCCGAACATCCAAAACCGTGTATTCCCTTCCTATTCTATTTAATGCCGCACTATGGCAATCGCTGTTTGATATAAAAGTCAAATCGGCTATATCCGGAATTTTTTCCAACATTTTGGGATCTGCGCTTAACCCCGTTTCTATGGCGTGAATGTTTTTTATAAAGTTTCCGTAAAATTCTTTTAAATTATGTAGATTATTTCTACTGCCGTATATTCCGTCCGGTGTCATGATGTGAGCGGGTATAATTTCCAAATCGGGATGAATTGATTTTATTTCAAAAAGTATTTCTTCCAATTCTTGCTGCGAATTTGTAACTATAAAAGGACGACCGATTGTATTTTTGAAATTGTGTTTAGTCATAAGATTTTGCATTTTGTAGATGGAATCAAAGTCGGGAAACAAGAGTATATGATGTGCCATAATTTTATTTTTATAACCCGAAAGAGCCGTGCTTAAAATTATTTCGGTTTGTAACAAAAAATATGATGTGTCATTTTTTAAAGAATACAATCCGCTTTTTTTCATAGCTAATTTGTTTTTTAATTCTTTTGTTCTTTGTGGATAAATACAATCTCCCGTTCCGAAAACATCAATGCCTTTTAATTTCATAGCATAAGATACATCTTCAAGATCGATTTTTCCCACCCCTCCCGCATATCCCGAATGCGAGTGTAAATCAACGGCTATTTGCATAAATTTCTCCTTTTTTAAAGCATAAGAATTTTTACAGCGTTTTTTTTCAATTATTATTTTTATTTTCTATAGGAAAGTTATGACCGATAAAGAACTGATGCTTAATAAACAAAAATCTTGACGCGGAACAATGCAATTTAGATTAAGAAGCAAAAAAAAGGAAAAATAAATGTTATCTGCTATAATAGCCATACTTGGTTTCGGATTGTTGATTTTAATCCACGAGGGCGGTCATTTTTTAACTGCAAAACTCTTTGGAGTGTATGTGGAAAAATTTTCCATAGGTTTCGGTCCCGTGTTGTTTTCTTTCAAGTGGAAAGAAACGGAATTTAGAATAAGTTTGATTCCTTTGGGGGGATATGTTAAGATGAAAGGAGAAAATCCCGACGAAGACGCCGACTCGGAAGATTCCTTTTCCGCTAAAATGTGGTGGCAAAAAAGTTTGATTGCCTTTGCGGGTCCTTTTTTCAACCTGATTTTGGCTTTTGTTATTATTTATATTTTGTTGATAATCGGACAACCGGTGGAATCTATGAAACCTATTGTGGGAAAGGTGGAAAAATCGATTACTCAAATACAACCGAAAGATAAAATAATTTTAGTAAATAACAATCCCGTAAAAAGCTGGGACGATATTATCAAATACACAAAAGATAAAGGTAGCAACGAATATCTCATCAAAAGAGGGGATAGGGAAATTTATATTTCAAATCAATTGAAAAAAGAAGATTGGATGTCAAAAATTTTGCCTGATACCGAGCCGATAGTGGGAGAAGTGTCACCGGGTATGCCCGCATATCTCGCCGGTATAAAAGAAGGCGATAAGATATTGCAAGTGAATGGACAAAAGGTAACCGATTGGTATCAATTGAGAAATAATATCATCAATTCAAAGTCGGATACCGTAAAAGTACTTATTCTTAGAAACGGAGAAAAAATTATAAAATTTATACCTTTGCAAGAAAACATCCTAAACGGAACAAGAATTATAGGAATCTCACAATATATGCCTGTAAAATATGTGGAAAAATATAATCCGATAAAAGCGATTTATTACTCCGCAACCACAACCTTGGGATATGTTTATCTGAATTATATGGCATTATACAAAATTATCATACATCCCACAAAAATAAAAGAAAATATAGGCGGTCCCGTGATGCTGTATGCCGTATCAAAATCCACGGCTAAAAAAGGTATTAGAGATATGCTTATGCTTTTGGCATCAATCAGTATTTTGCTAATGGTTATGAATCTTTTGCCTATTCCCATTCTTGACGGCGGGAATATTTTCTTTTTTATCTTGGAAGGTATCAAGAAAAAACCTTTGTCCGTGAACGTTCAAATGGCATTTCAAAAAATAGGACTTACAATACTGCTGTTTCTTATGATTTTTGCTTTTACAAACGATATTCTCAAACTTGCCAAAAGGCAAATTTCGGTAAATAAAGATTCTTCTTCGGTAAAATAAAATTTCCTTGTCGTTATGAAATTATTGACACCGAAACGCTATCCACAGAGATGACAAAAGAGGACAAAAATATGAAAAAAATAGACCTACATATCCACACACACTATTCGGACGGAATTTTTTCGCCAATAGAAATCTTGGAAATGGCGATGAAAAATTCTTATGATGTAATTGCAATTACAGACCACGATACTTTGGAAGGCTATAATTATGCTCAACAGTTTATAAAAAAATTTAATTTGGAATTAATTCCCGGAGTGGAGATAAGTAGCTATTACAAAGATAAAGACGTTCATATCTTGGCATATAACTTTGATCCGAATAATATTGAATTAAACGAACTTTTACAAAAAATCAGAGTCAGTCGCCTAAAAAGAGCGGAAATGATAGTGGAAAAATTAAAAAACTTGGGTATCTACATACAAATGGAAAAAGTAATTGCAATGGCGGGAAAAAGCAACCTTATCGGAAGACCGCACATAGCCAGAGTGTTGGTGAAAAACGGTGATTGCAATTCAAATCAAGAAGCTTTCGATTATTTTTTGGGAAATGATTCGCCCGCTTATGTAAAAAAAAGAACACCTTCCATAGAAGAAATTTGCGAAAAGGTGGAAAAAGCAAACGGCGTTACCGTATTGGCTCATCCTCATACTCTTTTTAACGATAGCTTTGTGGAAGAAATCCTTTCAAAAGGAGTGGGTGGAATAGAAGCATTTTATAGCAACTATAACGAAACCACAATAAAAAAATATAGTAAAATTGCCGAAAAATTCGGAATTATACGAACCGGAGGCAGTGATTTTCACGGTGATTTGAATGATTTTGATATATTCGGCGAATATTCCGCACCGGAAATTGTATTATCATATTTGAATAGGGGTAATTAAATGAGTGAAATATTGGATTTGATTGATATTAATAAAAAAAAGGGTTTTCCAAGAGAATATAAGTTTAATCAGTTTATCAGATGGTTTACTATTTTGCTTGCCGTTTTTGCCATTCTGTATTCGCTTTATGTACTTTTCTTTCATATCACGGCTCAATCATCCACATTTAAAAAAGCCGTTCCTTTTATCATTCTTTTTCTCGGAATAAATTCTCTTTTGAAAAACTTGTTCACACTTAATAAAATAGTTTTTACCGAAAATGAAGTTATCTTTAAATTTTTGGCAAAAAAATCCGTTCATATTCCTTATAATTCCATAAAAAAAATGGCTTCTCCGAAAACACGACAAAGTGTGATTAGAATTGAATATTTGGAAAACGGTGAAAATAAAATTTTTGAATTTGTTTTTACAATACCGAATATGTTGGAAATCATAAATAGCATAGCCGAAATGAATGAAGATATCGAATATGACCAATTTTTGCAAAGCATTATCATAACCAAACAAGAAAAAAATCTTATGAAATTAAGACCCGTGAATTTTAAAAAGGATTCCGATAATGACAGTTAAAACCGATTGCAAATTTTTCAAAGGTGATATCCCGTGCATTTATCATAAAAAAGAAGGTGTTAAATGTGAAAACTGCAATTACTACGAACCTTTAAAAGAAAAAATACTTATAATAAAACTCGGTGCCGCCGGTGATGTGATTAGAACCACACCGATACTTAGAGTATTAAGAAAAAAATATCCGTATGCAAATATCACTTGGTTGACCGATTATCCGGTTTTGGTGCCGAAAAAATATGTGAATAATATCATAAAATATAATTTGGATACTTCATTGTGGTTGCAAGCTCAAAAATTTGATTTTCTGTTTAATCTTGATAAGGATAAACACGCCATTGCCTTGTCCAAACTGATTGACGCAAAAATAAAAAAGGGTTATACTATAGATGATTCGGGAAGATGTATTCCTTTTGATGATGATGCCAAAAACAAGTGGCTTACAGGTCTTTTTGACGATATATCGAAGGCAAACAAAAAAAGCTATCCCGAAGAGATTTTTGAAATCTTAAATTTGGAATATCACAAAGAAAAATATATCTTGGAACTTCCCGAAACCGACATCGATTTTAATCTTCCCAAAACAAAGAAAATCATCGGATTAAATACCGGTTGCGGAACGAGATGGTTAACGCGACTTTGGGGTAAAGAAAATTGGATAAAATTGTCCGATAAACTTTTTGAAAAGGGTTATTTTCCGCTCTTGTTGGGTGGACCCGACGAAGAAAAATTAAATATTGAAATAGCAAAAAATTCAAAAGCCACATACTTGGGTATTTTTCCCTTATCCGATTTTTTAAATTTGGTTAATCAATGTGATTTGGTTGTAACTTCGGTTACTATGGCGATGCATATTGCAATAGGATTAAATAAAAAATTGGTGCTTCTTAATAATATCTTTAATAGATACGAATTCGAACTTTATGGTTTGGGTGTAATTTTGGAGCCTAACAAGGATTGTTTGGGATGTTATCGAAATACTTGTCCCGAGCCTTGTATGGAAACCATTTCGCCTGATAAGGTTTTTGAAAATATAATAAATCTTTTGGGAGATAATATTTGAGAATAGCAATTTTGGGAACCTTTTATCCGTTTAGAGGCGGAATTGCACAATTTTTGGAAATTTTAGCCGAAAGATTGGAAGCCAAAGGACATACCATAAAAATTTTTAATTTTTTAACGCAGTACCCAAAATTGATTTTTCCCGGAAAAGAACAATTGGATAAATCATACAAACATTTTAATTTTGAAAAGGAGAGAATTTTAACCCCTCATAATCCGATTAGCTGGTACAAAACATATCAGTCGATAAAAAAATGGCAGCCGGACATTTTGATTTTAAAATACTGGATACCCTATTTTGCGTTACCCTTCGGCTTTATTGTTTCCAAAATAAAAAGAAATACAAATACCAAAGTTTTTTACATAATCGACAATATAGATTTTCATGAGAAATGGTTTGCCGGTGAAAAACTTACCAGATATGCTCTTTCCAAAGCCGATTGTTTGGTTACAATGTCTTCTTCCGTTCAAAAAGATGCCGAAAGGTTGTTTCCCAATAATAAAATAGAAAAACTTTTTCATCCTATTTATGAAGGATTTAATAAAGAAAGATATACCCGTGAATCGGCCAAACGAAAATTGAACTTATCAAATAATTATAATCTTTTATTTTTCGGATTTATAAAAAAATATAAAGGATTGGACAATCTTTTAAGAGCAATGCCTATGATTTTACAAAAAATACCTAATGCTCATTTGATAATAGCAGGCGAGGTTTACGGCAATGATAAACAATACTTTGATCTTATTAAAGAATTAGATTTGTCGGAGAATGTGAGTTTTTATAACAGATACATATCCGACGATGAAGTGGAGCTGTTTTTCAAAGCCGCGGATGTTTTGGTTTTACCCTATATTCAAGCTACCCAAAGCGGAGTTCTAAATGTTGCCTACGATATGATGCTGCCGGTGGTTGCCACACCGGTGGGCAGTTTGTATGAAACGGTGGGAAAACCGAAAACGGGTTTGATAGCAAAATCCGTAAAAGCAAATGATATTGCAAAAACAATAGTGGAATACAAAAAAACGGATAAAGAAATATTTTTAAGAAACATCGAAAGGGAAAAAGAAAAATATTCGTGGAATCGATTTTGTGAAAAATTAATAGAATTATCGAAATAAAAAAAGCCCCGAAAATCGGGGCTAAAAATTAATCTTTTATTTTTTTTATCGCATCCACCGGACAAGCTTCCATACACTTGCCGCAATTTATACAAGTATCGTTAATGATAAATTGTGTTTCTATTTCATCTATAGCTTCTATCGGACATACTTCCACACAAATTTCACATTTGATACAATCGGATGTGATAATATAGTTTGTCATACAGCCATAATCTCTTTTTCTTTATTTTTTGTAGCTTCGGTGATTTTATCGATGTATTTATCCGTAAGTTCCTGAATATCTTTTAGTAATTTTTTTAAGTCGTCTTCGGTGATTTCGCTATTTTTTTCCATTTTTTTGGCTTTGTCGTTTCCGTCTCTACGAATATTTCGTATGGCTATTTTTGCTTCTTCACCGTATTTTTTAAGATTTTTTACAATATCCTTTCTGGTTTCTTCGGTTAAAGGCTGAAAAGGTAATCTGATAACGTTTCCGTCACTATTCGGTGTAACGCCGATGTTTGAAGCTTGAATTGCCTTTAAGATGTCGTTGATAATTGTTTTGTCCCACGGTTGGATAACGATTAGTCTCGGTTCGGGAATGGAAATATTGCAGAGCTGTTTGATAGGGGTAGGTTGACCGTAGTAATCTATGGTGATGTTATCCAAAAGAGAAGCATTTGCTCTACCCGTACGCATTTTTGCAAAACTTTTGATAAGATTTTCAAAGCTATGTTCCATTTTTTCTTCGATTTCCATAAGCAAGGCTTCCATATTATTCCTCCTTTGAATGGATAAATGTGCCGAATTCTTTTTCCAATACCGCTTTTTTCATATTACCGCTTTTTGTGATGTTAAAAACTTTTATGGGCATCTTATAATCGCGTGCCAAAGAAAAAGCAGTCATATCCATTACATTAAGCTGTTTTGCCAAAATATCATCATAAGTAATATCCTGTATAAATTCGGCATTTGGATTTTTTACGGGATCATCGGTAAATACACCGTCCACTTTTGTTCCCTTTAATACCAAATTGGCGCTTATTTCCACAGCCCTTAATACGGCTGCCGTGTCCGTGGTGAAATACGGATTACCGGTTCCGGCACAAAAGAAACAGATTTTTCCTTCATTTAATGATGTGATAGCTCTATTCGGTGTGTAAAATTTAGCTACTTTATCCACTTGAACAGCAGAATAAATTTCGGTTCCATAGTTTCTTTTTTCCAAAAGCGAGGCTAATATTAAAGCGTTTTGTATTGTAGCCAACATACCCACGTTATCCGCAGTGTATCTGGGAATCTTGGAGCCTAATTCGGAAGAACCTCTGAAAAAATTACCTCCGCCTAATACTATGCCCAAACTGAAACCGAGTTTTTTCACGGAAATAATATCATCCAAAATTTTATTTACAGTAGGCATATCAATACCGAATGATTTATCACCCGATAAAAATTCGCCACTGATTTTTATAATAATTTTATGGAAGTTTTCCGGATTAAAAGGTGAAGACATGATTTTAACCTAAACTATATCTTACAAATCTGCCAACTTGAATGTTTTCGCCGAGTTTTACAATCGCTTCTTTTATCAAATCGCCTACTGTTTTATCAGGATCTCTCACATATTCCTGATTTAACAAGCAATTTTCTTTGAGGAACTTATTGATTTGACCTTCTACGATTTTATCAACTATTTTTTCCGGTTTACCTTCGTTTAAAGCTTTATTTCTGTAAATTTCTCTTTCGTTTTCCAAAACTTTAGGATCAATATCTTTTTCCGAAATTGAGATAGGATTTGTGGCGGCAATATGCATTGCGATATTTTTGCAAAGTTCGATAAACATTTCGTTTCTTGCCACAAAGTCGGTTTCGCAATTAAGTTCAAGAAGAACACCTATTCTACCTTCACCGTGAATGTAGGCGTGAATTCTACCTTCTTTGGTTTCTCTTTCGGCTTTTTTAGCGGCTTTGCTAATACCTTTTTCTCTAAGATATTTGATAGCGGCTTCCATATCTCCGTTTGTTTTTACAAGAGCTTTTTTACAGTCCATCATACCTGCATTTGTTTTTGCTCTTAATTCCATAACCATTTTTGCTGTGATATTCATATATTTCTCCTATTGATTTTCTTCTTTATTTTCTTCGGTGTTTGTTTCTTCCGTTGTTTCTTCCGTTGTTTCTTCCGAAGTTTCTTTTTTAAGATCTTTACCTTCCAAAAGTGATTGTCTTCCTTCAATGATTGCATTTGCCATAATGTTTGAAATTAAAGAGATAGCTCTTATTGCATCATCGTTGGCGGGAATTACATAATCCACGAGATCGGGGTCGCAGTTTGTATCCACCATAGCTACGATAGGAATGTGAAGTTTTCTGGCTTCTTTTATGGCAATTTCTTCTTTTAAAATATCCACAACGAATAATGCGGAAGGAAGTTCTTCCATATCTCTAATACCGGCAAGAGCTTTTAAGGTTTTTTCGTATTTCTTTTTCATCTTTGTTGCTTCAAGTTTGGTAAAGCTGTTTATAGTGCCGTCTTCGATAAGTTTTTCATAATTATCCAATTTTTCGATACTTTTTCTTATGGTTTGCAAATTGGTAAGCATTCCGCCATACCATCTATTATTTACATAATAAGAATCGCTTTTTTTAGCGGCGGCTTCAATAGCGTCTTTAGCCTGTTTTTTTGTTCCCACGAACAATACTGTTCCGCCTTGAAGGCTAACGTCTTTTATAAACATATACGCTTCGTTAATTGCATCGAGTGTTTGTTTTAAATCAAGAATGTGGATACCGTTTCTTTTGATGAATATATACTTATCCATCTTCGGATTCCATTTATAGGTTTGGTGACCGAAATGAACTCCGCTTTCCAATAATTCTTTCATTGTAACTACAGACATAAATTTCTCCTTGTTTACGGTTTTGTTATATTCCCAAGATAATAGCAATTATATTTCCCGTATAAAATCAATAGGAAACACCGCCTTGCAAACACTTGAGAATAAATTTGATAAATTTTTTAACGTTTAGAGAATTGGAATCTCTTTCTTGCTTTTGGTCTTCCGGGTTTCTTTCTTTCAACCATTCTGGGATCTCTTGTTAAAAATCCGTTTTGTCTCAGAGTGGGTTGAAGAGAATCGTCAAATTTGCACAAAGCTCTTGAAATACCTAATCTTATAGCTCCTGCTTGTCCTGACTTTCCTCCCCCTTTCACCACAATAGTAAAACCAAACTTTTCTTCACACTTTAATTTCTCTAATGGAGATAAAACCATTTGTCTCCGGCTTTCAACACCAAAGTATTCTTTAAGGCTCATACCATTAATTTCTATTCCTTTTTTTCCTGAAGTATACAAACGAACACGGGCTGTTGA
>CAZUGB010000022.1:0-3982 GCA_964619925.1 uncultured Candidatus Cloacimonadota bacterium | reverse complement strand
AAACAACATTAAAAAGAAAATCGAAATAAAAACAATTTTTTTCATTTTTTACTCCTCCTTATTAATTTTGTTCCCTCTAAATTTTTTTTCTTTCAAAAAGATAGAAAAGATTACGAGTAATAACAATACGTGAAAAAACACAATTCCAATATTTCGTTAATGAATCATCTTATATTTAGAGATAAATTCATAATATTTTGCCGCATTTTTTTTGGATACATTACCTTTGGGAATTTCCAAAATCCTCACTTTTGATTTATATCCGTAAATTTCATATTCTATAATATCATTATCCCTCACTTCGGCAGAGGCTTTGCAAATTTTATCGTTTATTTTTACCAATCCGAGTTCACAAGCCTTTTTTGCAACGGAACGTGATTTTACCAACATTAATTTTTTCATCAATTGATCTATTCTCATTTTCTAATAATTTTCCTTAAAGGTTTCCAATAATTATTTTGTTTTAATCCTATTGAACTGAAAAGGGAAAAACCCGCAAAGTTATGTTTTCTAACCACTTTTATTTTATATTCAATATCACTTACTTTATAAATTTTTTTCTCATCCCAAGCCCGTAAACCCACCACGATTTTTTTGTTCTGTTTTTGCAAAGATAATGTATCCATATAAGCTTCGAAATCTTCATTTGATTTGGTATATGCCATAAGATAAACTCTATCTACATAGCCTTTTTTAATCCAAGTAAGCCAATCCTGTGAATATTTGTCTTTTGCTGTTTCATATTTCCAAATAACAGCGGCGGTTAGTTTTGTTTTCGGGGAAATTTTTTTAATCCGTTTTTTTAATTGTTTTACAAAAGTTGTTATTTGATTTTGTCTCCATTTTAGCCATTCTTCGCCGTCATTTGTTTTTGTTTTACTAGTAAAATTTTTCCATGACAAAGGATTGTAGCCGTATTCATATCCGGGATAACGCACATAATCCAAGTGAAAACCATCGGGATGATAATTGATAAGAATATCCGAAAAAACATTTAAAAGATAAGCTCGTACCTGCGAAAGTCCGGGATCAAGATATGCTCCTTCCAAGACATTAGGTTTCATAACCTTTTTATAATAATCATAAGTTATCCATTCGGGATGACGAAAATAAATATGATTTTTATGAATATAGCTCACATCGTGCGGCGTTGCCAAATAGGTTGTTACCCACGCCTGAACCTTGATGCCGTTTTTATGCGATTTATATATCAAATACTCAAAGGGATCAAACAAAGTATCCTTTAAAATATGATTATATCGTTCGGGATTTAAATATGTGCTGTCTTTTTTATTGGGGATATAAAAAGTATCTCCTCTAAATCTGATTTCCGCTATCAGTTCCTTTATCCCGCTTCTTTTGGCATTATCCACCACATCGTTTATAGCAACGGAATCCACCAAACCCCAAACCGGTACCCACACGGCTTTTATCTCTGCAAACAAATTGATTTTTAAAATTATAATAAAGATAATACCTGATAAAATTTTCTTCATTTGTTTTTATTTTTTACCACACAATTCACTGTTCCGTCACTTAATATTATATCAACTTTGTCATCAGGTGCCACTTCATCTACGGATACTATGATTTTTTTATCCTTTTTCACTATTGAATATCCGCGTTTTAATGCTTCATAAGGCGAAAAATCACGCAATTTTTGTGCTAACATTTGTAATTTGAATTTTTCTTTTTCCAATTTATTTAAAGTTATTGTTCTTAATCGATATTCCAAAGCGTCAACGGTTTGATAATAACTATTTATCACATTAATAGGATTATAAATTTCCAATGAGCTTTTTAACATTTCTATTTTTGAATATTGATTATCAAAAATTCGTTCGGTTACGGTTTTCAACTTTTGAGATAAAAAACTTATGTTCTCCAATACATCCTTTCGATTGGGAACTACCAATTCCGCCGCTGCCGAAGGTGTGGGCGCTCTTAAATCGGCTACAAAATCCGAAATCGTAAAATCTATCTCGTGACCGACCGCAGAAATTATAGGTAATTCCGAATTAAATATTTCATACGCAAGAGCTTCGTCATTAAAACAAAACAAATCTTCCTGCGAACCGCCACCGCGACCTATTATTATCACATCCACATTTTTTTTTCGATTAAAATATCTAATCCCCTCCGCTACCTCTTTTGCCGCTTTTTCACCTTGCACATTAGCGGGATACAATAAAATATCAATGGGAAATCTGCGGGAAATCACATTTTTTATATCTCTAATAGCCGCACCGGAAGAAGATGTAACCACTCCGATAACTTCAGGAAATTCCGGTATTTTCTTTTTTTTGTTTATATCAAACAAACCTTCCGATTTTAATTTTGCTTTTAATTTTTCAAACTTTAATTGCAATTCGCCGACACCGGCAGGCAACATATCAGTAACATTCAATTGATAGTTTCCGGCACGTTCAAAAACCGTTATTCTGCCTTTGCAAATTACCTTATCGCCCTCTTTCGGGTCAAAAATCAATTTTTGCACATAACTTCTAAAAAATACACAACGAATACTGCTATTTTCATCTTTTAACGAAAAATAAATATGTCCCGAACGATGTCTGGTAAAATTGGCTATTTCTCCTTCTACCAATAATTGCGGAATATTATTTTCCAAAATATGTTTTATATGCAAATTTATTTCGGAAACGGAAAATACGTTATCTTTATTTACATCCATTGCGGTTTGTAATTTAATATTTTTTCGGTATATTTCCAAAAATCCGTTCTTATCTTTTTATCATATGTAATAGGCGAAGAGGGTACGGCCTTTTTATTTGCAAAATACTTTCCGCTAACATTTTTTATTTTGTCCGAAAATGCGAGAAACAGTAAATTATCCGCTCCCACACTAACATCTGCACCACCGATACCCCATCCGTTATGAAGCAATTTGGTTGAAATAACCCCCGGATGTAAACAATTTACCGTGATATTGGTATTTTTTATTCTTTCGGCCAATTCATAAGTAAAAAGCACGTTCGCAAGTTTGGATACTTCATAAGCTTTATATCCGTCATATTTTTCGGCATCTTTTATAAAATCCAAATCAAGTGTGTGTGCATGTACCATTGAACTTACATTTATAATCCTACCGTTTTCTGCTTTTTGTATCAAGGGGAATAATTGATCGGTTAAAATAAAATGAGCAAGATAGCATATTTGAAATGTATATTCAAATCCGTCAAAAGTCTTTTTGAATGAGTGCTGAAAAGTGCATGCATTATTTATGAGTATATCCACCTTTTCCAATTTTAATTTTTTATGAAGATTCAAAATTGAAGAAAGATCGGTAAAATCCGCTACCACATAATCAATATCATTTGTTCCCGTTTCTCTTTTTATATCGTTAACGGTTTTTAACGCTCGCTCTTGCGTTTTCCCGTGTATAATAACAAAAGCACCTTTTTTGGCGCTTTCTATCGCGGTTTTTTTGCCTATTCCGTCTGTGGAACCTGTAATAAATATTATCTTTTTCATAGCGCTATCAATTTTTTTTATTTTTATCTGTCAAACAAAAAAAGCCCCGATTTTCGGGGCTAAATCTTTGAAAGCTTTTTCTTATTTCAAATTTTTTACAGCTTTTTTTATCTTTTCCAATTTGTCTTCGATTGTCATTTTTTTTGTATAACCGTATTCAACTTGACTTAATTCCCCTGAACTAATCAATAAATGAGACGAATCTTTGTAGTAATTCATTTCAACAACACTAAAATTATATTCGTCATAATCAACAGGTAGCCAATTTTTCTTGATTGTAAAATTTCTGTCGGATGGTGAAAGGATTTTAAAATTATTAACCGAACTCTCCGCTTCCATTTTATAAGCATCTCCCTCAAATTCTTGATACATGGCATTTGAGGATAATGTCCATGAAATATTGGTATCTGTGTTAAGATCAATTGTTTCCGGCCAATTTACAACAGGTGCAACCGGCAATTTTAATGAAAATGTTTTTGAATATTTGCTT
>CAZUGB010000021.1:0-2532 GCA_964619925.1 uncultured Candidatus Cloacimonadota bacterium | reverse complement strand
AAAATATTTTTCCTAATAAATCAAAGCAAACAGCAAAGAAGCTAATCATAAGACACCAAACAAGATAGAATATATTAGCAAGTTTACATAATATACATTATCATAGGTTGCGAAAATATGATGTTTTAAGCTTTGCCTTATGATTGTTTTTCATTTTTCATCTTTTTAGGCAAAGCTCAAAAACTGTCTGTATCGCACAAAGTTTTCCCATGTAATATAAAAACACTCAAATCGAAAATATCCCCTTAGAATTATATCTCTGGAATTATTACTGTTTAACCTTTTTTAAAGCTACCACAATTTCATATTTATAAGGCGGCTTATCCCAAATCTCTTTTTCAAGATATTTTTGTGGATTATTGATTATATCGGATTCTTTTACCTCTACAATTTTTTTGTTTTCGTCAATTACCCAATAAATTTTTTCGTTTGTTTTTTGTTTTGTTTTTTCTTTTGGCATAATTTCTCCTACAATAATATATTCCGGATGCTTTTCCACGAAAAACTCAAGCACCCTAATATCAATTTTATCAAAATATAAACTGCATTTATCCTTGCATATGGCAGCACAAGCAATTAAATCGGTAAATTGCTTTGTTTTGGGACAAATTACAATGTTTTTGTTACGAATTCTTCTCAAATCAGCTTATACTCTTTTAAAACATTTTCCAATTTTTTCAAATTATCATCGGTCATTTCACACATCGGTGGTCTAAATTCTCTATTTATCTTTTTCATCATTGCCAGCGATTCTTTCACAGGTATCGGATTGGTTTCTATAAAAAGTATTTTATTCATTTTATACAGATATTGATGATATGATAATGCGGAATTAAAATTACCGTTAGATGCAAGATAAATCAAATCATGAACTTCTTTTGGAAATATATTTGCCGTAACGGATATTGCTCCGTTTGCACCGCATGACATTATAGGTAAATTAAGTGAATCTTCACCGGACATTACGGAAAAATTTTCGGAAGTATTCATCACAATTTCGGTTATTTGATCCAAGTTACCGCTCGCTTCTTTAATTCCCACAATATTCTCAAAATCATTTGCTAATTTAATGGTTGTTTCGGCCGAAATATCCACTCCTGTTCGTCCGGGAACGTTATATATCACAATAGATACATCAGGACATTTTTCAGCAACAGCCTTAAAATAATTATACAATCCTTTTTGAGTCGGTTTGTTATAATATGGTGTGATTACAAGGGCATAATCGGCTCCTAATTTCTTTGCTTTTAATGTCATTGAAATTGTATGATGCAAATTATTTGAGCCTGTTCCCACCATTACCGGCACTTTTTTATCGATTTTTTTCATAGCAAAACGTATAAGGCTTTCTTTTTCGTCACCTGCCAATGCGGGGGCTTCGCCGGTGGTTCCGCATAACAAAATACCATCGGTATAATTTTCCAATTGAAATTTGATAAGATTTTCCAGTGCCAAATAATCAATCTCATTATTTTTAAAAGGTGTTACCAGCGCAACATAAGAACCTTTTAGCATAATAGATGCCTCCTAATTTTTTTTCTTAATTTTAATTTTAAACTTTTCTTGTCAAATATTACTTCTTCCATTTAAAAAACTCAAAAACTCCCAATACGGTAACTATCAAAACATAAATCGGTTGAAAAAAAAACCATACCGGAAAAAATCTTATTCTCTCTTTTTCGATATAAAAAATTTTAGAGGAGTATTTTACAAACAAATAGTCAGAAATGAATTTTATCAAAATAAAAGATAAACCATAAGGAAAAAATATAATAGGCAATAGATATATAAAGGTTATTACAAAAAAAGTAGCCGTAAGATACACAAAAAATATGGGATTAAGTGTGGATTGATATTTGTAATTTGATGCCCACCTTATCCTTTGATTTATCAAAGAAAAAAAATCGGAAATGGGTTTGGTATATATGAAGCTTTGTCTCCCGAATGAAAAAACAACTTTTTTGTTATTCATCCTAAAAAGTTGCAATAAATTAACATCATCACCGGATTGAATATGAGATACCTTGGAAAAACCTCCAACGTCGTAAAAAGCCTTTTTTTTATATCCCATATTTTGTCCCGAACAAGAAAAATAATTTCCCGAACTTATCGCTCCCGCCGCCGCAAAATACATCACAATAAAATCAAAGTATTCAAATTTTTGATAAAAAGGTGCTTTTTGCCAATTATCAATTTTCGTTCTGGAAAAGCCGCAAACCATATCAACATCTTTGGTGAAATTTTTAACCATAGCGGATATCCAATTTTTTGTAACAAAACAATCGGCATCGGTAAAGAGTAGTATCTCTCCCCTACTTTTTTCTATG
The DNA here is from genome assembly GCA_964619925.1 of uncultured Candidatus Cloacimonadota bacterium. Taxonomy (GTDB): domain Bacteria; phylum Cloacimonadota; class Cloacimonadia; order Cloacimonadales; family TCS61; genus CAZUGB01. Next base: position 205 of record CAZUGB010000021.1, on the reverse strand, counting down.
GCTTTTGTTAATGCATTCTTTTTAGGGGATTTATATTTATTTCTATCGGTGATTTTTAAATATTTGATATTTTGATTATTGTTTGCAAAAAATTGAATTTTTTCCGCTGTTTTATCTGTAGAATCGTCGTCGGCAACTATAACTTCATAGCTATCAGACGGATATGATTGATTATTCAGATATGTTAATATCGTAGTGATATTAT
>CAZUGB010000020.1:0-4647 GCA_964619925.1 uncultured Candidatus Cloacimonadota bacterium | reverse complement strand
TAAAAATAATTGTGCGTATTTCTCTTATGCATTGCAATATATGCAGTTATGGATATTTAAATTATTAACCGCAGGGTAATATATTGGTGTAAGATATAAAAAAATGAGTATTTTATAATTTTTTATTTGACAAATATTATTATTTAAAGGTTTTTAGAACTTGAAATAATTAAAAGGAGGCAGTTTATGAACAGACAGGAATTAATTGAAAAAATTGCAAAAGATGCAGAAATTAGCAAGAAGCAAGCTGGAAAAGCACTTGCTGCATTTATTGATGGTGTAACTTTAGCACTTGAAAAGGGGGAAAAGGTTTCATTGGTAGGCTTTGGTACATTCAAAGTTACGGAAAGGGCTGCAAGAAAGGGTATTAACCCTCAAACTAAAGAAACAATAAATATTCCCGCTTCTAAAGTGCCGACTTTTAAAGCTGGTAAAAAACTTAAAGAAGCCGTTAAATAAAGTTACTTGACTAATTTAAAGCAAGAGTATTTTTTACTCTTGCTTTTTTTTTATGCAAAAATTAGTTAAATAGGAGAAAATGATGAAATTTTATGTTCAAAAAAGTGATATTGTAGAGCATATTCAAAATTTAATAAGCGTAGTTCCGGGTAAAAATGCCCTGCCGATTTTAGTTAATTATCTTATTAAAGCGGATGAAGACAAGGGATTACTCACATTTGTCGTATCAAATTTGGAACTTATTGTTACATGCAGTGTGGAAGCAAGAATTATCGAAGGTGGTATCACGGCAATTAATGCAAAACATTTTAACGATATTATAAATTCATTACCTAATGATACCGAAATAGCCTTTTTTACAGATGATAACGGTAAATTTAATATCGTAGCGGGTCATGCCAAATTCAATTTAATTATGTCTCAACCGGAATTTTTCCCTGCTGTTCCTCCGATTAAAGAAGAAAATAAAATTTCATTACAGGCGGATTTATTTAAAACAATGGTAGATAAAACAGTATTTGCCACATCTACCGATAAAAGTAAACCCGTTTATACCGGAGTTTATTGGAAAATTACGGAAAATAAGCAAGAAATGGTTGCCACAGACGGTAAGAAATTGGCAAGAGCAATTCTGAAGCTTAGTGATGCGGAAGCAAGTGAAAATGATGAAACTCAAAAAGAATATATCGTTCCGGCCAAAACATTTAATTTCGTAAAAAAAATTATTGTTGAGCAAGACGATTTAACCGCATATTTTGAAAAAACCAGAATAGCTTTCACATATAAAAATTATACCGTTTTTACAACTTTAATCATTAGTAGATATCCAAAATACGAAAGAGTAATTCCACAAGATAATGATAAAATTTTGATTATTGACAAAAGTGTTTTCATCGAAGCGATAAAAAGGGCTTCTTTGTTGTCCAGCGAACTATTTTCTTTGGTTACTCTTGATATATCAAAAACAATGTTATTGGTATCTTCGGAAGACGAAGAAGAAGGAGAAGCTCGCGAACAACTAACCGACTTTGAATATGAGGGAGAAGATTTAAAAATTGCATTCAATTTTAGATACTTAACAAATATTTTATCTCTGATAGATACACAAAAGGTAAAAATAACTTTCAAAGACAATGATGTACCCGCTTTATTCCATAATTATCCCGAAGATGAAAGTAATTTGAGTTTTCTATTGCTCTTGATGCCTTTGGGTTTGAAAGACGTTGATAATTAATAATTTATTTATATCCAATTTCAGAAACATAAAAAATCTGAAATTGGATTTTTCTGATTTAGGACTATTAATCTACGGAAAAAACGGAATTGGGAAAACCAATTTATTGGAAGCTATTGCCTATTTTTCATTTGGCAAATCTTTTCGACTGCTATCGGATAGCGAAGTAATTTCATTCTCCGAAAAACAATTTTTCATAGAAGGCAATTTTAAAATTCAAAATATCGATAGAAATATAAAGATAAAAGCATCCAAAGATAAAAAAGTAATAAAAATAGATGATAATATCATAAAAAAATCAACGGAACTGTATAAGTTTGTAAAAACCGTTTATTTCTCTCCGAATGATATAAATATTGTGGAAGGATACCCTTTAAACAGAAGAAGATTTTTCGATATTGCAATATCACAATACGATTTTAAATATCTTGAATTGCTTAAACAGTATAATAGAATTTTAAAACAACGAAACGCTTTATTAAAAAGAGAATATTCCGAAAGAGAAAAAGAAATTTGGGACAAACAATTTGTGTATATCTCAAAAGATATAATTTTACAAAGGATAAAATATCTAAAAAAATTTAATGCGGAAATGAAGAAATTTTATGGTAAGGTAACGGAAAATAAAGAAGAAATATCAATTTCTCATTCTCCTGAATATCCCGAATCGGACCAAGAAATTTTGCAAATGTTATTTGAAAAAATCAAATCAAAAGAGAATGAAGAAAAAATACTTCAAAGATCATTGTTGGGTCCTCATTTGCATGATTTTAAATTTTTATTGAACGGATTACCGATAAAAAAATTCGGTTCGCAGGGACAAAAGCGTTCTTTTGTAATATCATTAAGATTATCCCAAGCAAAATTAATAGATATTTCCACAAACGATCCTCCGATTCTTATTTTTGACGATGTATTATCCGAACTTGATAGTGAAAGGTCAAAAAACATTTTTCATCTTTTAGGTGAAAAACATCAAATATTTATTGCCACACCTAATAGAAAAACATACCGACCTTTGCAAATAGAATCCATAAATCTGGAAGAAATGCTAAAAGATTATGAAAATTAATAAAAGTATTTTCGGTTGGTTAATGTATGATTTTGCCAATTCCTCTTTTACCACGATTATCGTTACTGTGATTTATAGTAAATATTTTGTTCAATATGTGGTTAATCAAAAAGAATACGGGACGGCACTGTGGGGAAGAGCCGTAGCTATTTCCATGTTAATGGTGGCGTTGTCCGCACCTATATTCGGTGCTGTGGCGGATTATTCAAGAGCAAAAAAGAAATTTCTTTTTTATAATACATATATCACCATTATTTTTACCGCATTACTCTACTTTGTTCAAAAAGGTGACATCTTAAAAGGTATGCTCTTTTTTATCTTTGCAAATTTCGGTTTTAATAGCGCAAATGTTTTTTATAATTCGTTGCTCCCAGACATTACCGCTTACAAAGATTACGGAAAGGTTTCCGGATTGGGTTGGGGCGTCGGTTACATTGGTGGTTTACTTTCTTTGGTATTGGTTTTGCCTTTGGTAAATATGGGAAAAACGTCACTGGTATTTCCGGCAGTTGCTCTGTTTTTCTTCATATTTTCATTATTCACTTTTTTTTGGGTAAAAGAGGTAAAAAGAAAATCAAAAAGAACAAACTATTTTAAAACAGCTCTGAAAAGAATTCATTCTTCTTTTGTTAATATAAAAAAATTTAAGGAACTTTTAAAATTTATCATATCTTACTTGATATACAATGATGCTATTGTGGTGATAATCAGTTTTGCCGCATTATATGGAGCGCAGAATTTCGGAATGACTTCCGAACAGTTGATAGTTTATTTTATTATTGCAAATATTTCCTCAATGATAGGTGCTTTTATTTTCGGATTTATTCTTGATAAAATCGGAGCAAAAAAAACCATAAGCATCACGATTTTAATTTGGTTGATAGTAGTGGTAGGAGCATTGATTGCAAAAAACATAAAACAATTCTACATTGTGGGTTTAGTTGCGGGAATAGCTATCGGTTCGTCTCAATCTGCTAGTAGAACAATGCTTGCACTTCTTACACCGAAAGAAAAGATAGCCGAATTTTTCGGATTTTATTCGTTTTCCGGTAAAATGGCGGCTATAATCGGACCTTTGATTTATGGCGAAGTAGCCAGAATAACAAATTCACAAAAATATTCCGTTGCGGTTATATCAATATTTTTTTAATAGGATTTATAATATTGCAATTTGTTGATGAAGAGAAAGGAAAAAATATTGCATTAAACTGGGGAAAAAATAAATTGTAAGTAAAAAAAGAAACTCGGAGGTATAATACAATGTTAAGAAATTTTTTAATCTCAAAAATACATCAAGCGGTGATTACCCAAAGAGATTTGAATTATATAGGAAGCATTACCATAGATAAAAAACTTTTGGAACTTACCGGTATGAAACCTAATGAGAAGGTGGAAATATACAATCTTGAAAACGGAGCGAGATTTGCCACATATATTTTGGAAGGCGAATACGGTTCAGGTATTATAGGCGTAAACGGTGCGGCTGCAAGATTGGTTACCGTGGGCGATAAAGTGATAATTGTAAATTACGCATTGTTGAACGAAAGTGAAATGGAAAATCATAAAGCAAAAGTTGTTGTTGTAAAAGATGAACATAATAAAGTTTTTGAAACGTTTGAAAAGTAGGTTATCCTTATGAAAATCATAAGATCCGTAATAGAGATGCAAAAAATTTCATCCGCTTTACGAGGCAGTGTGGGTTTTGTGCCAACTATGGGCTATCTTCACGAAGGACATCTTGCTTTGGTGAAATGTTCAAAACAAAAAACGGATTACACTATCGTAAGCATATATGTAAATCCTTCTCAATTTGCTCCGAATGAAGATTTTTCTTCCTATCCGAGAGATTTTGAATCCGATAGAAAAAAATTGGAAAAATTGG
>CAZUGB010000019.1:0-10673 GCA_964619925.1 uncultured Candidatus Cloacimonadota bacterium | reverse complement strand
GTTTGGAAATGTCGCCGAAAAATATTTTTGATGCGGCCAAAAAACGCGGTATAAATCTTATCGCAATTACCGATCATAATTCAATGAAAAATTGCGTAGCTTATCAAAAGGTTGCTCAACAATACGGAATATTCTTTTTGTATGGTGTTGAGATACAAACAGCGGAAGAAATTCACATAATAGCCCTTTTCGATAACAAAGAAAATGCTCTTTATTTTGATAAATTACTTTACAATTCACTTATACCGATAAAAAACAGTCCCGATTATTTTGGAGATCAGGTTATTATTGATGAAAATGAAAATATCATTGGTTTTGAGGAGATTGCTTTGATAAACTCTACCATATGGGATTATGACACCACGATAAAACACGTTGTTGATTGCGGCGGCTTTTGTTTTCCCGCGCACATAGATGCTTCCGCATTTAGCGTAATCGGACAATTGGGATTTTTACCTAAGAACAAAAATATCATAGCACTAGGTATAACAAAAAGATGTAATATCCAAACATTATTAAAAAATTATCCTTACTTGAAAAACTATTCATTTATAAAAAATTCCGATGCTCACTATGTAAAAGATGTCGGAACCGGTTATACCAATTTTTTTATGGAAAAACCCATTCTTTCCGAAATAAAACAAGCTTTAAAAAAAATAAATAATAGAAAAATAAAAATCGGAGGTTGATTTGAAAGATTCAAAAAAAACGGAACACGCGCTTTATAAGAAGCTTAAAGCGGTTATTGATGAAAAAAAGAAAATTAGAAATCCTCTTATCGAAATTTTAAGAGAGGCTCAAGAAATTTTCGGCTATCTTCCTATCGAGGTACAAAGTTTCATAGCGGAAGAATTGAATATTCCTATCAATGAGGTTTACGGGGTGGTAACTTTTTATAACTTTTTCTCTATGGAACCCAGAGGGAAGCACATTATAAATGTTTGTTTGGGAACAGCTTGTTACGTAAAAGGAGCAAACAAGGTAATACAATTATTAGAAGAAGAACTCGGCATAAAAATGGGAGAAACCACACCGGATAATAATTTCACTCTTACATCCGTTCGTTGCGTTGGTGCTTGTTCATTAGCCCCTGTTATGGTGATTGGCGAAGAAACATTCGGTAGAATAAATTCACGAAAAAAAATCCAAGAAGTATTAAACTCATTCAAAAATTAGCAGATGCAAGATTTGTCTCTTCACATCCTTGATATTGTGGAAAATTCCGTACAGGCTCATTCAACATTGATAGAGATAAAAATTATGATAGATACGAAAAAAGATATTTTAACGATTAAATTAAAAGACAACGGCATAGGAATGGACAAACAAACTATCAAAAAAGCTCAAAATCCATTCTATACATCCAAAACGGAAAGAAAGAAAAAAGTAGGTTTGGGAATACCTTTATTTAAGCAAAACGCAGAACATTGCAACGGAAGTTTTCAGATAGAAAGCACCAATAACAAAGGAACCGAAATTACAGCCGTTTTTCAATATTCTCACATCGATAGAATGCCTTTGGGAAACTTGAAAGATACTTTTATTAATTGCATTATTGCACATCCCAATATCGATTTTAATATCAAGCTGGTTCACAAAAACGATAAAATTCAATCTTTCGATTTATCCACTAAGGAAATAAAACAAATTCTCGGGAATGAAATACCTTTGTCACATCCCGACGTGTATGAATTTTTGAATGAAAATTTAAATGAAGGAATAAAAAAAACACATATGGAGGAGTTATGAAAACTCTGGAAGAATTGCGAAAAATACGAGAAAAAGCAAAAGAACAAATGAAAATGCGAAACAGTGATTATCGTGTGAAAATCGTTGTAGGAATGGGAACTTCCGGAATTGCAACGGGTGCAAGAGAAGTTATGAAAACCATTCTTGATGAAATAAGTAATAGACATCTTACCGATGTTTTGGTTACCCAAACGGGTGAAAAAGGTTTGGCATCTATGGAGCCGGTTGTTGATGTTATTATCAAAGATGAGGAAAAATTCACCTATGTAAATATCACACCGGAAAAAGCAAAAAGAATAATAGCCGAACATATCGTTAACAATAAACCCGTAGAAGAATATATTGTTAAAACAGCCGATAAGGAGGTTTAATGTCGTTAAAAAGAACCGATGTCCTGATCTGTGCAGGTTCCGGATGTGTTTCTGCAGGGGCATTAAAGGTAAAGAAGAAACTTGTTGAATTAATTAAAGAAAAGAACTTGGAATCCGAAATAAACATCATTGAAACGGGATGTATGGGTCCTTGCGATTTCGGACCTGTTATGATGATTTATCCCGAAGGAATTTTTTACAAAAAAGTTACACCGGAAGATGTTTCCGAAATGGTGGAAGAACACTTTATCAAAGGAAGACCGGTGGAAAGACTTTTGGTAAAATCAGGAGAACATCTTCATAAAAATATCGAAGAGATACCGTTCTTTAAAAAGCAAATCAAAACAGCCCTGAAAAACTGCGGTTTTATAAATCCCGATAGCATCGAAGAAGCCATTGCCGTAGGCGCATACGAAGCATTCGGAGAAATTATTACAAATAAAACACCCGAAGAAGTAATTGATATAATCAAAAAATCGGGATTACGCGGTAGAGGCGGAGCGGGATTTCCCACAGGAAAAAAATGGGAATTTGTACGAATGGCAAAAGGAGAACCTAAATATGTTGTTTGCAACGGTGATGAAGGCGATCCGGGTGCATTTATGGACAGATCACTCTTGGAAGGTGACCCCCACAGAGTTTTGGAAGGAATGATGATTGCCGCTTATGCCACCGGTGCAAGCAAAGGATTTTTCTATATCAGGGCGGAATATCCATTGGCTATAAAACGAATTAAAAATGCTATCGCACAAGCCAAAGAAATGGGATTGCTCGGAGAAAATATCTTCGGAACGGAATTTTCTTTTGATGCCGAAGTTAGAACGGGAGCAGGTGCCTTTGTATGCGGCGAAGAAACGGCTCTTATCGCATCTATCGAAGGAAAAAGAGGACAACCTAACCCAAAACCGCCATATCCCGCAATTCAAGGTTTGTGGAATCAACCTACTCTGGTAAACAACGTGGAAACTCTTGGAAATCTTTCCACAATAATCTTAAAAGGTGCCGATTGGTTTGCTTCTCTCGGAACAGAAGGCAGCAAAGGAACAAAAGTTTTTGCACTAACCGGAGATGTTAAAAATACCGGACTTGTGGAAGTGCCTTTCGGAATTACCTTAAAAGAATTGATTTTCGACGTAGGCGGAGGAATGACCGAAGGGAAAAAATTCAAAGCGGTTCAGCTCGGCGGTCCTTCCGGTGGTTGTCTCACACAGCAACATCTTGATATGCAAATCGATTATGAAACTTTAAAAGATGCCGGTGCAATGGTAGGCTCAGGCGGTGTAATTGTTATGGACGATAGCAATTGTATGGTTAATGTGGCAAAATTTTTCCTTGAATTTACTGTTGACGAATCTTGCGGCAAATGTGTTCCTTGTCGTGTAGGTCTTAAACAGATGCTTAATATTTTGGAAAAAATAACTAACGGAGAAGGCGAACCGGAAGATTTGGACAGACTTGAAAATTTGGGTAAAGTGATAAAATCCACTTCACTTTGCGGATTGGGTCAAACGGCGCCAAATCCGGTTTTGAGTACGTTACAATATTTCAGGGATGAATATGAAGCACACATTAATAACAAAGAATGTCCGGCAAAGGTTTGTAAAAATCTTATGTATTATTACATTGACAAAGATGCTTGTATCGGCTGTTCTTTGTGTGCAAAAAATTGTCCTGTTAATGTTATTTTCGGTAGTAGAGAAGATAAATATGAAATCACTCAGGAAGGATGTATTAAATGTGGAAATTGTATGACGGTTTGTCCGGTAGGTGCAATTAGCAAAATCTCGGGAAAACCGTAGAAACCGATAAAGAAGGGTAGAAATATGGTAAAAATAACAATTAATGGAAAAATTTATGATGCAAAAGAAGGTGAAAGCGTTCTTGACGTAGCTACAAGAAACGGGATTTACATTCCACATCTTTGCTATCATGCCAAAACCGGCGCTCAAGGTAAATGTAGAGCTTGTGTAGTGGAAGTGGAAGGCATGCCCGGTCTTAAAACCTCTTGTAACCTATATGTCCGTGACGGTATGGTGATTAATACGAAAACCGATTCCGTTATTTCGGCTCAAAAAATAGTAGTCGATTTGATGTTATCTTCCGGCATACACGACTGTTTGTCCTGCGAGCAAAACGGTATTTGCGAGCTTCAAGATGCCAGTTATTATTTGGGGATAGAACATCCTTCATACGATTTGGCACCCACATTTGAAGAAATGCCAATTGATGATTCTTCGGAATTTATACTGGTGGACAGAACAAAATGTATCAGTTGCGGAAGATGTGTGATTGGTTGTACGCAAACGGTGGTAAACGATGTATTAGGATTTTCTAAAAGAGGTTTCGAAACAAAAATCACTTTTGATAACGATTTGCCAATGGGTTCTTCTTCTTGTGTGCAATGCGGCGAATGTATGCAACTTTGTCCCGTAGGTGCCATTATTGACAAAAGAGCCAAAGGAAAAGCAAGAAGCTGGGAACTAAAAAAGGTTGAAACAATATGTGGTTATTGCGGTGTGGGATGTAAACTTGAGTTTAATATCAAAGGAAATGAAATTATCAAGATAAACGGCGTGGAAGATTCCATTACTAACGAAGGTATGCTTTGCGTAAAAGGTAGATTTGCTTTTGATTACTTGCAAGATAAAAACAGATTAACCACACCTTTAATAAAAGAAAACGGAAAATTCAGAGAAGCCGATTGGGACGAAGCTATTAATTTGGTAGCTAATAAATTTAAGGAAATAAAGGAAAAATACGGAGCTGATTCCATTGCGGGATTAACTTCCGCCAAGTGTACAAATGAAGAAAACTATGTTTTTCAAAAATTTATAAGGAGGGACATAGGAACGAACAACGTAGATCACTGTGCGCGGCTCTGCCATTCTTCCACAGTGGCCGGTCTGGCCAGATCATTGGGTAGCGGAGCGATGACAAACGACATCCCCGGTATCAAAAAAGCCGATGCTATTCTTATTATCGGTTCGGATACTTCGTCCGCTCATCCTATAATCGGAGCATATATAAAACAAGCTGTAAAAGCCGGAACAAAATTAATCGTTTGCGATCCTAAAAAAATTGATATTGCAAACTATGCGGATATTTATGTAGCTCAGCGTCCGGGTACCGATATTGCTCTGATTAATAGTATCATGCACGAAATTATTAAAAACGGTTGGGAAGATAAAGAATATATCAAAAATAGATTGGAAGGCTATGAAGAATTTAAAAAAGCCATTCTTTCGGATATTTACGAACCGGAAAATATGTCTAAAATTACCGGTGTAAGTGCTCAGGATATAAGAAAAATCGCCGAAACTTTCGGAAAAGCCAAAGTTGCCGCGGTTTATTATGCAATGGGTATCACACAACACGTAACAGGCACGGCTAATGTTTGGACGCTTGCAAATCTGCAAATGATTTGTGGAAATGTGGGCATCGAAGGTGGCGGTGTAAATCCGTTGCGCGGTCAATCAAATGTTCAGGGAGCTTGTGATTTGGGCGGTTTACCGAATGTTTATCCGGGTTATCAAAAAGTTACAATCCCCGAAATCAAAGAAAAATTTGAAAAAGCTTGGAACGTAAAAGGTCTTTCCGACAAAGTGGGTTTAACCGTTACCGAAATGATGGACGGTGCATACAACGGAACTGTAAAAGCATTATATGTAATGGGAGAAAATCCTTATCTTAGCGATCCCAATCAACATCATGTAGAAGAAGCATTGGAAAAGATAGATTTCTTGGTTGTTCAAGATATTTTTATGACCGAAACCGCACAATTTGCCGATGTGATCCTTCCTGCCGCCGCTTTTGCGGAAAAAGAAGGACATCTTACAAATACGGAAAGAAGAGTTCAACGTTTGCACAAAGTTATAGATCCGCCCGGAATGGCAAAACCGGATTGGGAAATCGTTCAAATGATTGGTAAAGCTATGGGTAACGATTGGAATTATACTTCCGCAAAGGATATTTTAGACGAAATAAATAAATTCGTTCCTATTTACGGAGGTATCACTTGGGAAAGAGTAGGGAGAAACGGACTTCAATGGCCCTGCCCCACTACCGATCATCCCGGAACACCAATTTTACACGTCGGTAAATTTGCGCGCCCGAACGGTTTGGGTTTATTAAAACATTTTGAAGTTGTGGATCCGGACGAACTACCCGACGAAGATTATCCTCTTGTAATGACTACCGGTAGAGTTTTGCAACAATTCCATACAGGAACCATGACAAGAAAGACAGAGGGTATAAACAATCTTGCCGGACCTATGGTAATGATTTCCGTGGACGATGCCGAAAAATTAGGTATTCGAAACAGTGATACAGTGGAAGTTTCCACACGAAGAGGAACCATTCAAACAAAAGCCTTTGTAACCAAAAGAATCACACAAGGAGTGATATATGTTCCATTCCACTATCACGAAGCACCGGCTAATCGTCTTACAAATCCGGCTCTCGATCCGATAGCCAAAATACCCGAGTTTAAGGTTTGTGCCGCAAAAGTAAAAAAAATATAAATTAATAAAGCGCAATCGTCATAATACGACGATTGCGTATTTTTATTAAGGAAAACATTATGAAATTTATTATCAAAGTCATCATTAGTGCCGTTTCGATTTATCTTGTGGGAAAAATAACCAAGTTGTATAATGTTCAGGATTTTCCTACCGCAATAATAGCCGCTTTTATTTTGGCGTTGGCAAATATACTTATTCGTCCTCTCTTAATTATTTTAACTTTACCTATCACTATTTTAACCTTGGGAATATTCTTATTTTTCGTAAACGGTCTTGTATTGATTATTGTTTCTCGGATAGTACCCGAATTTGAAATCCACAGTTGGTTCAATGCGGCGATAGCTTCAATATTAATATCACTTTGTAGTTCTTGCATTGAAAAACTTATAAATTAATTTTTATCATCGTATCTTTAAATTTTTAAATAAAATAACTAATTTCAAGCAATTCCAAAATTCTTGACACCATAAAGGCTGAAAATAATTTTACACAATTCTAATCAAGAAATGTTGTAACATATTGAAAAATATATATAAAAGGAGAATATGATGGCTGTACCAAAGAGAAAAACATCAAAATCCAGAAGAGACAAAAGAAGAACACATTACAAAGCAAAAGTTCCTACAATAGGCGTTTGTTCCAATTGTGGCGAACCCGTTACACCTTACAATGTTTGTCCTCATTGCGGATATTACAACGGCAAAAAAGTATTGGATATTAAAAAAGATTAATTAAATGGTTTCCGTTGCTTTAGATGCCTTCGGTAGTGATAATGCCCCTTTCCCGGAAGTGGAGGGAGCCGTACTTGCAATTACCGAAAATCTTTGTGATAAGGTCTATCTCGTAGGGAAAAAGGATGTATTAGAGCAAGAATTAAGCAAGTTTTTCTACGATAAAAAAAGAATTGAGATTGTTCATGCAAGCGAAACTATTAGCATGAGCGATTCGCCTTCAATGGTGGCAAAGACCAAAAAAGATTCTTCATTGGTTCGTTCGGTACAACTTCACAAAGAAGGCAAAGTGGATGCAGTGGTTAGTGCGGGCAATACCGGAGCCGTTATGGCGGCTTCTCTTTTTACATACGGCAGAATAAAAAACGTACTTCGTCCCGCTATAGCCATACCCCTACCTACAAAATCCAAACCGGCAATTATTTTGGATGTAGGAGCCAATGTGGATTGCACATCCGATATGTTGGTTCAATTTGCAGTATTGGGTAAACTTTATTCTCAATATTTTTTCGGAACAAAAAATCCGCAAGTGGCACTTTTGAATATTGGCGAAGAAAGTAGCAAAGGAAATGATTTGGCAAAAACAACCTATAAAAGATTGTCTGAAAACAAGAACATTAACTTTGTAGGTAATATCGAAGGTAAAGATCTGCTTTTGGGTGATATAGATGTGGTTGTATGCGACGGATTTGTGGGAAACGTGATGCTAAAAACTGTGGAAGGTGTTGCAATAGCCATTTTTGACATAATGAAAGAACAGATGAAAAAGGATTGGATAGCTAAAATCGGTGCCATGTTATCTTATCCTGTATATGCTTATCTAAAAAAGAAATTAGATCATAGTGAATATGGCGGCGCACTTTTGGTAGGATTAAACGGTATCACGATTATCACACATGGCAGATCCAATGCAAAAGCAATAAAAAATGCCATAAAAGTAGCGGCTCATATTGCCAAAAGCGCTTTTATCGAGCATTGTAAAAGTTATTTTGAGGGGAATTAATAATGTATTCCAAATATTATGCAAAAATTTCGGGAACCGGTCACTATGTTCCTGAAAAAGTACTTACAAACGCCGATCTTGAAAAGATTGTAGATACTTCGGACGAGTGGATAAAAACTCGAACGGGTATGTCCGAAAGAAGGGTTTCGGCAAAAGATCAACCTTCTTCCGACTTGGCTTACAAAGCATCTTTAAAAGCTCTGGAAATGGCAAGACTACGTCCAAAAGATCTTGATATGGTTATTGTAGCCACAGTTACACCGGACTATATCTTTCCTTCCACATCCTGTATCCTATTAAAAAAATTAGGGATAAAAAATATTCCCGCATTTGACGTTTCAGCAGGTTGCACAGGTTGGATTTATGCGGCTAATATCGCAAAACAATTTATAGAAAACGGAGACAAAAAAAATATTTTGGTTATCGGCGTTGAAGAACTTACCAAAATCACAAATTATAATGACAGAACAACGTGTGTGTTATTCGGAGACGGAGCGGGAGCAACCATTTTTTCAAGAGCCGAAGAAAAGGATATTTCCAAAGTTATTGACGGAGAATTATCAGCAGACGGTCATTACGGCGATACTCTTATTCAACAAGCCGGTGGTTCCGCTATGCCTGCATCTCACGAAACGGTTGATAAAAACCTTCATACGATTTATATGGAAGGGAATAAAATTTTTAAATTGGCGATTAAATCTATGTACAACATGTGTATGACCGTTCTAAAAAGAAATAATCTTGATGTTCAATCGATAGATTGGTTGCTTACTCATCAGGCTAATTTAAGAATTATTGATGCTTTGGGACAAAAATTGAAAATCGATCCGAAAAAAGTTATCATCAATATAGAAAAATACGGCAACACATCTTCCGCTACAATTCCTATTGCTCTGGACGAGGCAATAAGAAGCAACAAGGTTAGACGAGGCGATTTGGTGCTAATGGCATCTTTCGGTGCGGGTTTAACATTCGGCAGTCTTTTGATTAGATATTAATTAAGGAGTAACAAATGAAAAAAACCGCTTTTATATTTCCCGGTCAAGGCGCTCAATATATCGGAATGGCAATGGATTTTCTTAATGAAGATAACTCTTTGAAAGAAATTTTAGATAATTTTGATAAAAATCACAATACCGAACTTTTAAAAATTATGTCGGAAGGTCCCGAAGAACTTTTGAAGGAAACCAAATATACTCAACCGGCGATATTGTTTCATAGCATAGCGGCATTAAGATATTTTAAAAAATTTTACGATGTTGAACCTATTTCTGTAGCTGGTCATTCATTGGGAGAATTTTCTTCTTTGGTTGCCAATAACGTATTAACTTTTGAGGATGCTCTTCATCTTGTTCATAAACGCGGCGAATTTATGATTAAAGCAAATGAAGGAAAACCATTCGGTATGACTGCAATTATCGGTTTGTCGCCTGAAAAAATCGAAGAAATATGCAAAGAAGCATCAAAGGTTGACATTGTAATTCCCGCCAATTTCAATACGCCGGTACAAACGGTTATTTCCGGTAGCAAAGCAGGTATTGAAAAAGCGGAGCAATTATCAAAAGAAGCAGGTGCAAAAAGAATAGTACCTTTGGTTGTGGGAGGACCATTCCATTCACCCTTAATCGGTAAAGCCGCGGATTGGTTACGCGAAGAAATGACAAAAATTAATTTTAACGATGCCAAAATTCCGGTGGTTTCAAATGTAGATGCAAAACCACATACAAAGAAAGAAGATATAATTCAAAATTTATCCAAACAAGTTACCTCTTCCGTTTTGTGGGTTCAATCGGTAAGATATATGATAGAAAACGGTGTGGAACGCTTTATCGAGTTTGGTCCTAAAAAAGTTTTAGCCGGAATGATTAAGAAAATTGACAGAAAAATACAAGTTTTAAGTATTGACAAAATTGAAGATTTGGAAAATTTAAAAGAAAAAATTTCGGAGTAAAAAATGTTAGAAAGTATAAAAGGGAAAATAACAATAATTACCGGAGGAGCAAGAGGAATAGGATATTCCATTGCTCAAAAATTCGCATCTTTCGGAGCTTTACCAATTATTATAGATATTAATGAAGAAAATATAAAATCGGCTGTAAACGAACTTCAAAACCAAGGTTATCAAGCCGACGGTTATGTAGCGGATGTTACAAATCCCGATGTTATTTCCGACCTGTTTAAAACAATCATAAAAAAATATCAAAGAATAGATGTTTTAATAAATAATGCCGGAATAACCAAAGACGGTTTGCTTATCAAAATGAAAGAATCCGACTGGGATTTGGTGTTAAACGTTAAT
>CAZUGB010000018.1:0-5284 GCA_964619925.1 uncultured Candidatus Cloacimonadota bacterium | reverse complement strand
TTTCGTGAATTGCTATAGGGATTTTATAATAATCTTTAAAATATTTGTTTCCGCCGATATGATCCAGATGACCGTGAGTGTTAATTATCATTTTCGGTTTAAGATTGTTTTCTTTTATAAAATCTATTACCTTTTTTCCTTTGTCGGAAGGATCGAAAATAAGGGCTTCCTTTGAATCTTTATCATAAAAAAGATATGTGTTAGTGCCGTATTCCGAAAGCAAATTAAATGTTTCGTATCTAATCATAAATTACCCCAAAATATATTTTTTTACGGTGGCATCGTCAAATTTTGTAGCCGTTATTTCATTTGATAATTCAAAGTTTTTGCCATAAAGAATTTTTTCGGTGTTTTGTGCTTTTGTGATGTATCTTAAAAGTATGGAAGATGCCGTTTTGATTTCGTTTTCATCCGGTTTTTTATTATAATTCAAAACGCCCAAAGGTCCTTTTATATCTTTTGCTTTTATCACTATTTCATCCTTTGCCAAATTTGATAAAATTTCGTTTTCGTATGAATTTCTACCGAGGATTAATTTTAGGTTTTCATTTATTCTAAAATGCCTTCCCACTTTCAAAAACGGGATGAATTGTTCGCTGTATTGGTTGTGATTTATCAAATCTTTTAATTTATTGGAAAAGCTTTTGTCGGTGAGCAAACAACCGCCTGCGGGATTTTCTATTTGTTTCAAACCGAATTGTTTTGCCATTTCAAGTTGTCTTTTTCGGTTTCTTCCCTGAATATCAAGCATATCTTCTTTGTTTACCCAGCCTTCTCTTATGGGAAGAGTGTCGGGCAGTAGCTTTTGACTTAACGGCCTTATTATCAAATCTTTTATACCGCTTAATTTTGCCACGGAGTTCAAAGAATCTTTTCTTTGCGACATCGGTCTTTGTCCCAAAACTTCACCGGAGATAATAAAATGTGCATGATAATAATCCAATAGTTCCCCCGCTTTTTTAAACATCAAACCATGACAATCAATGCAAGGATTCATATATTTACCGTAGCCGTATTTGGGATGCAAAAGCATTTCCATATGCTCTTTTGTGATGTTATGAATTTTCAAATTGATATTATTTGCTTTGGCGGAAATAATCGCTTTTTGAGGACCGAAAAATGCCGTTTCAAAAAATACGGGAATTACTTCATATCCCAATTTTTCCATATATACCACGGCTAAAATGCTATCCAAACCGCCGGAAAAAAGCGAAATCGCTTTATATCTCATTTATACCTCGTTTTTTTTATGATAGTTTAAAAGATAATCCGATAGTAACCAGTTTTTTATTTTTCAAAATCGATAGTCTGTCCTAAAAAAAACTTCAATACGAAAATTTTCGTTTTTTTACGAAATATAGGGGAATTCAGCTTATAATTTGACATCATTTGATAAAATCGGTTTTTTTGCTTCATACAAGAAAAAGGAAAATAAAAATGAATCTTCAATATATGCAAATGCAAATTTTGGAATTGGGGCTTTTGATTTTATCCGCCTACATCGGTGGTTTGATTGCCAGAAAGATAAAAATCGGTGAGGTTGTTGGTCAGATTTTCGGCGGCATAATCGTGGGACCGCATTTTTTGGAACTGATACACAGAGTTTTGGAGCATTATCAATCCGCAAAATCCATCGTTATTTTCAAACCGATTTATCATTTTTATGAAACGGGACTATTTCGGGAATACAGCGATATTTTGGAAAATTATCACTTTTTTGTATTTTTATTTCTCGGTATGATAGCTTTTTCCATAGGCGAAGAATTACACAGAGACCGATTAAAACAAGTGGGTATAAAAGCTACGGTTATTTGCTTGATACAGGGTTTACTCACTTTTGTCTTAATTGCTTTCGGGTTTTATTTCTTTTTCGGATTTACCTTGATAGATTCGCTAATTATCGGCTCGATAGGTATTGCCACGGCACCGGCTTTAACTTTTATCCTTATGAATAAATTGCATATCGGCGGCAAATTAAAAAATATTTTGGCAAATATTGTCGTGTTGGATGATGTGATAGAGGTAATCTTTTTTTCCGTATTTCTCGGTTTGGCAATAGCAAAGCAATCGGGCAAGCATCCTTCGGCAATTCATCTGTTTGCGCATGTGGGAATGGAACTGATTTGGGCATCGTTTATAGGTTTTATCATATTTTTGATATTAAAATTTTCAATAAGAGAACGCTCACTCGAAGAAGACGAAGAATTTACTTCGGATACCTTTTTATCCACGGTTTTGTCACAACATCCCGCACCTTCGGTGGAAATATTGCTGGTTATGGTGGGTGTGGTTTCTTTGGGCATAGCCGTAGCACTTCATTTTAATTTGCCTTTTTTGATTACAGCCGTTGTGGCGGGTTTGCTGATTTCAAATTTTCATAATAATGCTATTTTTGATTCACTTAAAATAGAAAACGTGATGCCGATATTTAATTTGATTTTTTTTGCGATAATAGGCGCAAGTGTAAGGTTGGAAAGCTTTAATAAAACCACTCTTTTTATGACGTTGGGTTATGTGGTTTTTAGAGCCTCGGGTAAATTGTTCGGGAATTGGTGGGGAGCCAAAATCACAAATCAGGATCCCAAAATTACGGCTACACTTCCCAAATTGATGCTTCCCCAAGCGGGAATGGCGGCGGTGGAAACCATTTTGGTGGCTACCGTATTAAAAAACGGAAGTGTGATTTTCGATACAATTATACCGGCACTCGTTATTTTTGAACTCGGAGGAGCTTTTTTATCGGAAAAAACACTTATCAAATGGAAAAACTGGACTGTGGGCGAAAAGGAAGCTATCAAACAAAAACCTTCCAAAGCGGATTTTTCTTTGTCGCATCTTATTCAAGATAGAATTATAAACCTTATGGCAAATAATCAAACAGAAGTATTTTTTGAAATGGCTCAATTAATGGTAAAAAATCATATAATACCCGAAACATCATACATCACAAATTCATTATCCGAAAGAGAAAAACTAGCCAGTACCGGCATAGGAAACGGCGTAGCAATTCCGCATTGCAGAGTTACCGGCATAAAAAGACCTTATATCGCATGCGGATTTTTAAAAAAGCCGATTGATTGGAACGCTCCGGATAACATACCGGTGAATACGGTTTTTGTAATTCTTACACCCGAAACAAATCCCGAAGATCATATAAAAGTATTAAAAACACTCGCTTTCTTTATCCACAAAAAAGACTTTTTGTCAAATCTCAAAAACGCTTTCCTTCATCATAAAATAAAAGAATTTTTAAAAGAAAACGACAATACCGAATAACTGAATCCACCGTTTTTTTAATTATTTACTATAAGTATCGTTGCCAATCCCAAAAAAGAAGCATAACCGCCGATGTCCGTGAGCATGGTAATCAAAATTCCCGAAGCAAGAGCGGGATCTACCTTTATGGATTTTAAAAATATGGGAACAAATGAACCCATAAGTCCCGCAATGAACATATTGCAAATCATTGCCAAACCGAGAACCACACCAATCATCATATTACCTTTTAGCACCCAAGCTATCAAAGCGGCAAACGTACCGATTATCACACCGTTTATTATGCCTATAAGAACCTGCTTTAATATGGCTTGATAGCTGTTTTTCATAGATAATTCTCCAAGAGCTATACCTCTGGTGATTACCGTAAGCGTTTGTATCCCCGAATTTCCTCCCAATCCCGCTACAATAGGCATCAAAACGGCAAGAACCGACATTTTGGCTATCGTCTCTTCAAATATTCCCACCACGGAAGAAATTATCAATGCGGTAAATAAGTTTAACGTTAACCAAGGCAATCTTTTGCGTACGGATTGCAAAGGCGGTGTGAATACACGATCTTCGCTTTCCAAACCCACCATTTTGTAGGCATCTTCCGAAGCCTCTTCGTCAATTACATCTATAATGTCGTCAACCGTGATTCGACCCAAAAGATGATTTTCTTCATCCACAACCGGCAAGATATAAGCATCATATTTTCTAAACAGATGAGCCACATTTTCCTGATCCATTGTAACGGGCACGGACACAAAATCGGTCTCCATCAATTCTGCGGCGGTTGCATCGGGTTTTGCCAAAAGCAACTTGGGTATATCCAATTCTCCAACCAGCTTGTTTTCGTTATCCACCACAAAAACAAAGTGAAGATTTTCCACCTCTTCGTATTCTTTTCGGATATATTCGATAATCTCGTCTCTTTTCATATCCTTGTGAACAGCAATTACCTCCGTTTGCATCAAAGCGCCGGCGGTTTCTTCGGGATATGAAAGTAGTTTCTTTATGTTTTCCGATTCTTCCTTATCTATCTTTTTCAATACGTGTTCCGAAGTTTCTTCGTCCAATTCGCTTATTATATCCGTGGCTTCGTCGGAATCCATCTCATCTATAATTTTTACCAACCGTTCCTTTTTTATGGTATCCAAGATGTCTTCTTTGATATTATCATGCAAATCCAAAAGCACTTCGGAAGCATTTTCGTTTGAAAGTAGTGAAAATACCTTTTTTATCTCTTCTTCGTCGGAAAGATTATTTAGCAAAGCCGCCACATCCGCCGGATGCATGGAATTCAAACTGTTTTGTATTGCCGTGTAATCATTTTCTTCGAGAAATTTCTTTAATTGTTCATAAGATATGTTCTTCATGAGCTACCCCCTTTGAGTAAGTTTCTTAACATTTTTTTTTATCGGGATTTATTGTCAAACGGAATAAAAATCGGGTGGCTTGATGTAAGAATTGAAACATTTGTAGCATTAAAAAACCGATAATTTTTTCTTATGTTTTTTGATCCTCGTGGTTTTGATTTGACAATTTTGTAAGTACTGATTTTTTAACCGCAAATCTTCCCGAGACAAATTTATTGTGAATTCGGGTGTTTTGTTCATAACAGATGAAAATAGAAGTGGTTACAAAATTCCGAGAGAGCCGAAAACGGACTTTTTTTAATATTTTAAATAAAAACATATGCAATACGGCGTTTTGAGAAAAGCACCTAACCTATTGCGGGTAAAGGAATAAGCTTTCATTAAAAGTTTAAATGTTACCTTCCATTAAATCAAGGATTGAAACCCGAATACGCTGTATATATTCACTAACGTACCCGGCAGTTTATATGCTACCTTCCATTAAACCAAGGATTGAAACTGCTCCTACATTATCCATAGGGTCAATATGTTCGTAAGTTTATATGCTACCTTCCATTAAACCAAGGATTGAAACATAACATACTTCCAATCCCACACAAACCCCTCGTAATAGTTTATATGCTACCTTCCATTAAACCAAGGATATT
>CAZUGB010000017.1:0-11139 GCA_964619925.1 uncultured Candidatus Cloacimonadota bacterium | reverse complement strand
GGTTTATAAAACGGTTCCCGCATCATTAGGCTTGATGAAAGGCATTATAAACAAAGATACAAAATTAGAGCCTTGCAGGGGAAAAATGAAGATAGGAAATCGTTATTTCAAATGTTGGTTACCCACGGGACACGGTGCTTTAAACGTTACGCAAGCCATCAAATATTCCTGCGATATATTTTTCTATGAACTTTCTTTGAAATATTCTTTGAAGGAAATAGAAGATTTTACAAAGGAAAATATGCTCACCGTAAAAAGCGGAATTGATATTCCCGGGGAACGTATGGGTTTTTTCCCTTCCAAAAAGTGGTATGTGCAGCACTACGGCAAGTATTCCGGAGTGATAGGTCAAAAGGTGAATCTTGCCATAGGACAAGGGGAATTGTTACTTACGCCGCTACAAATTTGCGCTTATTATGCCGCTTTGGCAAATAACGGGGTGTGGACACAACCGCATTTTCTTTATAAAACAATTTCAAATAACAAAGATAGTTTGTTTGTGCCGAAAAAGAAAAAACTTCCACTATCGGTTGATGTTTTAAATATCATCCAAGATGCGTTATACAAAACAGTTAATGAAAAATACGGAACAGGTGTTCGTGCCCAAGTTCCCAATGTTACCGTTTACGGAAAAACGGGTTCGGCGGAAAATCACCAAAGCAAAATAACCCATGCATGGTTTTCGGGATATGCAATTTTGCCAAAGACTACCATAGCTTTTACCGTTTTAGTGGAAAATGCCGGTCACGGAGGAAGCGTAGCGGCACCGCTCGCAAATCAATTTATTACATATCTATACGAAAAAGAGACGAATAATGAAAAACAAAATTAAAAAATTCGATTGGGTAATTTTTGTATTGATGATTTTTCTTATCATACTCGGTGATTTTATGATTTTTTCCGCTTCCACGATAAAAACGGGCGAAAACTATACATCCAAAGATTTTTATCTCAAACAGATTCTATGGATTGTTTTATCTCTTATCTTTTTTATTGTGATTTTTTTTACGCCATATCCCATTATCGAAACGTTGATTTTGCCTATGTATATTTTGTCGATTTTGCTACTGATAATAGTATTGTTTTCGCATCCTATAAACGGTTCCCGAAGGTGGATACCATTAAAGATTTTTAATTTGCAAGCGTCCGATTTTGCAAAACTAATGACCATATTACTTTTGGCCAAACTGATTTCTCAAAAATATATTTCCAAAGTAAAGATACTTTTATATGCGTTTTTGGTGGGAATGCCACCTGTTATCTTGATATTGGCTGAACCTGATTTGGGAACGGCACTAACCTTCGGGTTTGTGATTTTGATTATGCTTGCAGGCTCGGAATTACCCTTGATATATATTTTTTTGATGTTAACACCGTTGATTAGCATGATAACCTCGTTTTGGTTGCCTTTGTTAGCCGTTTATTTGATTTTACTTGTTTATTTATTGATAAAAAATCGATATAAAATTTTTAGCATTGCGATGATTATTATTTTAAACATCGGTATTGCTTTTTCCACACCGTTTGTTTGGAAACATCTTAAAACATATCAGCAGAATAGGATTTTAACTTTTATAGATCCCATGAGAGATCCTTTCGGTGCAGGGTATCAAATCTTGCAGGCAAAAATAGCAATCGGTTCGGGGGGATTTTGGGGTAAAGGCTTTCTGCAAGGCACTCAAAAGAACTTAAATTTTTTACCCGAACACCATACGGATTTTATTTTTTCGGTAATTGGCGAAGAATTTGGATTTTTTGGTTGCCTATTTCTTTTGGTTTTATATTTTTTGCTTCTAAATAGAATTTCTATGAGAATAAATCTCTTAAAGAGGGATGAAAAAAGGATTGCTGTAATGGGGATATTAGCTTATTTGGTGTTTCAGATTTTTGTAAATATCGGTATGAACACGGGCATTGTGCCTGCAACCGGCATTCCTTTGCCTTTTGTTAGTTACGGCGGAACTAATTTGATAATTAATGTGATAGCGGTAGGTTTGGTATTGAAATATTTAAATGAAAGAAGTGTATTTGAATAGGGGAAAATGATGAAAAATTTGATTTTTTTGGGATTATTGATTCTTGCCGGATGTTTTTCCGGATTTGTAATGAATTTATCCGAACAGGATATTCACAATAAGATTAACCTTGTTCCTAATTTTAGTTTTGAAGAAGGTGAATACAATTACAATGCAATGCCGGATAAGTGGATGGTATTGGATAAACCGAAAAAGGTGGTCTTTTGGGATAAAGATACCTTTTATGACGGCAATAAAAGTTTAAAAATAGAACATCCCTCAAAATCGATTAAAATTATTTCCGATTCTTTCATAATTGATCCGGGCGCCGTTTATTTCATAAAAGCATTTGTAAAATCCCAAAAAACAACAAGCAGTCAGGTTATCATAAATTTTTTCGTGTTTAATATAGAAGGAAAAAAGGTTAATATATTCAAGAAAAAATTCTTTGTGGAAGATAAATGGACAAAGCTCACTCTCACATCCGGCTTTTTTAAAAGCAGTGCAAAATTTGCCAGAGTTATTATTACAATCCCTCGAAAACCGGATAATACATTTTGGGTTGACAACATTGGAGTGTATGCGGTTCATTCGTTTATGAAAAGAAAATAAAAATGGAGGATAAAATATGGACAAAGAAAAATTCGTTTACAATCCGAAAGATTTTTGTATTCCCGTTACAAAAGCCGAACCGTTGGAATCCATTCAATTTATTATTGATGATTTCATTAACAAAAAAGTTACTTTTTGTGTAGATGGCGAAGGCGATTATTGGGAAATATGGCGTTTGGTGGAAGAAAACGACAACGACAAAATCAAAAAGAACGGAGCACCGAAAGACCCGAAAATGCTTTATGTGGATGGTAAAAAACTGGAAGATGGCGACTACACCATAGCCGACGAATAGTAATTAATTTTTGCCGCACCTTTTAGGTGCGGTTTTTTTTTATCCCAATCCTTTTTTGAAATTAAATGTTTTGGAAGGTTGATACGCCTCGCCCGAATTATATTTTTCCATTAACTTCTTTAATGTTCCCTTGGAAGGAGATAAAAAAGATAAATCTATCAAAAAATTATTAAAATCCGTTAATTTCCTTTTGAATTGAAATAGTGCCGTGGGAGTTTGCGGAACAATTGTGGTGATACCGTTTATTATAAATTTTTTATATTCGCCTTTGCCATCTGAAAAATCGTTCTTTATTTGATTTACAGGCATTCGTGAATTGAATAATGCGGGAACGAAAAACAGAGGCACAATACCAAATCTGTCTTTTCCGTGAATAAGGTTCACATACTCGTTTTCAAAAGGATATATATAATTTTTTATCCCTTCTTCTCTTATAAATTTGATAGCGGCATCATTAAAAAGATAAATATCTTCGGATGCAAATAAATTTATTTTGGCAAAACCTACAAAAAAATCCTTTTGGGAAATATGCGAAATCATAAAATTGCGAAATCCTTTATTAATCTGCTCTTTTACCGATTTTTTATAGTATTGAATGCTACCTTCCGAAATGAATTTGGGTAATTGTATAATAATTCGTGATTTGTTTTGAACTATAATTTTTGAATCCAAATCGAATTTTTGCGGACTATTTTCGACTGTTTTTCTTGTTTTTAAAATTAAGTATTCAAATTTCTTAAAATCCAGTTTTCTTATCCAAGCGGGATTATCTATCCTGATAAAAAGATTTTTCCTTTTATTTTTGATTTTTTTAAAATCTTCTTCTATTTTTCGGTAGATTTTACCTTTTTTGCTAAATTTAAATTTTATTTTTCCTTCGATTTTGGGAAGTTTGTTTGTAAATCTCACATCGTTTTTACCGATTAAGAAAATTTTTTCTCCGATATGAGCGGGATTATCGATTTTTAGACTATAAAGTGCGGTTTGTTTATTATAAGCAATGTCCTTTAATTTGATAGCTTCGGAATCTCTGCCTTCGCTATCTAAAATTCTTATTCTATAGCCTTCTTTTAATTCTTTTGTCGAATTAAAGAATATGATATTGTTTTTTATCTTTTTTATCGTGCCGAGATAAATACCGGTGTAGGGATTTTTGGAAATGGCATTTTTTATCTTTCCACCCAAAAAGTAGGCGGTTTTTTCTCTTCCGAAATCTTGGGCAATTAATTCTTTCGCTTCTTTTATGGCGGATTCGTCGTCCAAAACCATTCGATAGGCTTTTGCCACTTTGTATATGTATTCGGCTGATTTTAATCGTCCTTCCACTTTCAAAGACGCTATATTAAGTTTTTTTAGTTTCGGGATGTTTTCTATCTGGCTATTATCTTTCAGATTAAAAAAATAACCCGTTTTTTCCTTTGTTTGGTACAATCTTCTACACGGTTGACGACATAAGCCTCTATTTGCACTTTGTCCTCCTAAAAAACTGCTGAACAAACACATCCCCGAAAGCGAATAACATAACGCACCGTGAACAAAGATTTCTATGGGAATTCGAGATAGTTGAGCTATTTTATTTAATTCGTCAAAAGTAAGCTCTCTTGCCAATATCACTCTCTCAAAGCCCTTTTCCGCAAAGAAATTTACTCCGAGGGAATTATGAACTGCGGCTTGTGTGCTTGCGTGAAGAGAAAGATTTTTAAAAAAGTTTTTTATGATGTATGCCACACCCAAATCTTGAATGATAACCGCATCCACACCTACTTGATTTACCTGATATACGGTATCGATTAGTTTGGATAACTCGTCGTTTTTTATCACCGTGTTTAAAGTGAGATATACCTTCACATTATGTTTGTGCGCATAATCAACCGCATTTCTTAATTGAAAAATACTAAAGTTTGTGGCTCTTCCTCTTGCATTAAATTCCTTTAATCCGAGATAAACCGCATCCGCTCCGCCTTCCACAGCGGCAATTAGAGTTTCCGTATTACCGGCAGGCAATAAAAGTTCGGGTTTTTTCATTTTGTTAATAGTACCACCGTAGATGAAGCAATACCCATGCCTTTTAGTCCCAAACCTTCTTGCGTGGTTGCTTTGATTGAGATGTTTTTATGTCGGTATCCAAAAGGCGAGCGATATTTTTTCGCATTAATTCGATATGTGGCAAAAGTTTGGGTTTTTCGGCTATAATTGTGGCATCCAAATTGGAAATTTTGTAGCCTTCGTTTTTCATAATTTCAATAACTTTTTTCAAGAGAATAGTACTGTCGATGTTTTTAAAATTTTTATCCGTATCGGGAAATAATTTGCCGATATCACCTTTTGCCAAAGCACCGAGTATGGCATCCATAACGGAATGAATAAGAACGTCGGCATCCGAATGTCCTAATAGACCGTATTCATAAGGGATATGCACTCCGCCTAAAATTAATTTTCTGTCTTTTGCAAATTTGTGAACATCATATCCGTATCCGATTCTGAACATATTACGCTCCGAAAAAGAAAGCCACCGGACAAGCCGATGGCTAACATATTTTTTATTTATATTCTTCCAAAAGACCGGTTCGTTTGTTAAATTCTTCTATTTCTCTGTCCCATTCGTCAACTTTTGCATATTGTGATTTCCAATAGTTTTCATCATACCACTGTGCATCGAGTTCTTCCACTGTTTTGCCTTGTTGTTCTATCCAAGTGTAATATTTAAGGTTGTGCATTCTTTTCTTTTCATAGTAGTTCATTTCTATCATATTATCAATTGTGATTCCGAGAAGGTATCTTTCATAGTCGGCAACGGCGTTTTCGGGTTTGTATTCTCCTTTGTTTTCTCTTTCTTCTTTTATTCTGGATTGATACATTTCCATGGAATCGGTAGCTACCGTGAATACCATATCGTTTTCATTCATTTCATAATATTTTGCCATTTTGATAGCACCGATAAGGTTTGCAATGGAAGAAATTCCCAAAAGATCCAATTTATCAACGAAATCCTGTTTTACACCGATTTTTTTAAGGAAGTCATGACCTTCTTTTTCGTTGAATAGTCTCATTAGATGAATAGTGGCTTCGTCATCTATGCCTGCTGCCATATCCATATTTTTGAGATTGTGTATCCAAGGAACGTGTTTGTCTCCTATACCCTCTATTCTATGTGCTCCGTAACCGTTGTATAACAGTGTGGGACATTGAAGCGCTTCGCCCGCGCAAACTTTGAATGTGGGGAATTTTTCTCTCAAATAATCGGCGCTACCCAAAGTTCCGGCAGAACCTTGCGTTAAAAATAATGCCGAAAATTTATCGTTTTCGTTTTTTATTTTGTTATAGACTTCTTCCATGGCAGGACCGGTTACAGCATAGTGCCAAAGTGAATTTCCGATTTCACTGAATTGGTTTAGCACCACTATTTCATCACCTCTTTCGGCTTTTAGTTCTTTTGTTTTATCATAAATTTCTTTTACGTTGCTTTCGGTACCGGGGGTTGCATAAATCTCGGCACCTACTTTTCTAAGCCAATCAAATCTTTCTTGCGACATTCCTTCCGGCAAAACGGCAATGGATTGACATCCCAAAAGATAAGAGTCATAAGCTCCGCCGCGACAATAATTTCCCGTGGACGGCCAAAGAGCTTTTTGTCTGGTAGGATCAAAGCGTCCCGTTATTAATTTTTCCACCAAAGGTCCGAATGTAGCTCCCACCTTATGCGCTCCGGTCGGGAAAAATTTACCGATAAGCATAACTATTCGAGCTTTTACACCTGTAAGTTCCTTGGGTATTTCCACAAAATTGACATCACCAAAACCGCCACCGTGTTTCACCGGTTCGTTTTTCCACGTAATTCTAAAAAGATTAAGGGAATTTAAATCCCAAAGACCGATATTTTTTAACTTGCGTTTGATCTTTTCGGGGATTAATTCGGGGTTTCGCATTTGTTTGTAAGTAGGGATGATTATATGTTTTTCTCTACATCTTTTTATTGTGTTTTCCAAAACTTTTTCTCTATTCATTTTTTTCTCCTTATTTTTTAAATCTTTTTTTGTTTTCGAGAATAAATTTATTTAAAATTTCCGCAGGATTATTGATTTTGCTCAAAAGAATCATTGCTTGAATGATAAAAGGTTTATATCCTGCTTGTGTGTATGTGTGAATTAAATTGGCGTCAAACACGTCCTTTGTAACTTCACCGTTTTTGCAATTAAATCCCGAAATATCAGCGGGAAGAGGATGCATATAAAGTGCATTATTTGTAAGATTCATCATATCTTTGTTGCATTCCCAATCAATATGTTTTGCATTTTCGTTAAGGGCTTCTTTTTCCAATTGTTCCAAACCGATCATATCCGATTTTCTTAATAATTCGGTTCGTTTTTGCATTATGGAATAAGGTGCCCAAGATTTTGGACAAACGATATCGGCGTTTTCAAAAGCTTCTTTCATATCGTTGGTTATGGTAAAGTTGCCTCCGCTTTCTTCGGCTTGTTTTTTTGCCAATTCCGTTACTTGTGGCATCAAGTCATAACCTTTCGGATAAGCAAGCACAACATCCATTCCAAATCTACTGGTAAGACCTATCATACCTTGAGCTACGGAAAGCGGTTTTCCGTAACTTGGTGAATAAGCCCAAGTCATGGCAATTTTTTTACCTTTCAGGTTTTCCAATCCGCCGAAATAATCTTTCATTTTTGCCAAATCACTCATTGATTGTGTGGGATGATCTATATCCGATTGAAGATTGATGATTGTAGGCAATTGATCCAAAATACCGTTTTCAAAACCGAATCTAACGGCATCTGCAACCTGTCTTTGATATTTATCTCCTTCTCCTATGAATTTATCGTCTCTAATTCCGATAACATCAGCCATAAAAGAGATCATGTTAGCTGTTTCGCGAACGGATTCGCCATGAGCTATTTGCGATTTTTTCTCATCCAAATCCATCACCGACAAACCAAGTGCGTTGGATGCCGAAGCAAAGCTAAATCTTGTCCTTGTGGAATTATCCTTAAATATTGAAACAGCCAATCCGCTTTCGAAAATTTTAGTGGAAATATTTTTTTTGTGCATTTCTTTTAATATTTCCGCAACCAAAATTGTTGTTTTGATATCGTCTTGGCTTTTTTCCCAAGTTAATAAAAAATCTTTGCCAAACATATTCTGTTTATAATTTTTCAATTCTTCTATCATTTTTATGATTTTTTCCGTAACTTCCTCCGAATTATTTCATTTTGTCGGCATATTTTTTAACGTAAAGATAGGGGATAGCGGCATACATAGCGGCGGCTTTCACCAGTTCGGATTTCCAAGTTTTTTCATTTGGTGCATGGGCTTCTTCTTCGTGTCCCGGTCCGAAACCGATAGTGGGAATATTGTATCTACCCATAATCGTTACACCGTTTGTGGAAAAAGTCCATTTGTCCACCTTTGGTTCGGAATCAAACAGACCTTTGTAGGCTTCCACCAAAGTTTGCGTAACGGGATGTTCTTCTTCTATAAGCCAAGTGGGGAAGTAGGATTCTGTGGGATATACAAGACCGGTGTAAGAGGGTCTTTCGTAAGAATACATTTCCACTTTTGCATTAGCGGCTTTCACCGAGGGCAGGTTTTTAATTTCCTGCAAAGCCGATTCGGCTGTTTCTCCGTAGGTCAATCTTCTATCGATAGAAATTGAGCATCCGTCCGCTACGGCACATCTGGAAGGTGAAGAGAAAAATATTTCCGAAACTGTTAGCGAACCTTTTCCCAAAAAATCATGATTTTTCAAATTTTCATGTAAGGCTCTTAATTCCAAAAGAATGGGTGCCATTTTGTAGATGGCGTTATCACCTCTTTCAGGTGCCGAACCGTGACAACTGATTCCGAATGTGGAAACCTTTATTTCCATTCTGCCTCTGTGTCCGCGATATATATTACACGATGTAGGCTCTGTGGATACCACAAATTCGGGTTTTAATTTATCCTCGTTTATTATGTATTGCCAACAAAGACCGTCGCAATCTTCTTCTTGAACCGAACCAACTACTACCAGAGTATAATCGTCCAAAAGATTGAGTTCTTTTATAATTTTTGCCGCATAAACCATGGAAGCCATACCGCCTTCTTGGTCGGATGCGCCTCTTCCTCCGATAGTTTCTTCATCTTCGTAACCTTGATAGGGATCGAATTTCCAAAGATTTTTATCACCTATTCCCACTGTGTCTATGTGGGCATCCATAGCTATAAGATGTTTACCGCTACCGATATAACCTAAAATATTTCCCATTCCGTCTATCTCAATACGATCAAAACCCACTTTTTCCATTTCTTCTTTGATTCTTAAAATAACTTTTTCTTCTTGTGCGCTTTCGCTGGGAATGGCAATCATATCTCTTAAAAATTTCGATATGTCGGCTTTATATTTTTCGGCATATTTAAGTATTTCTTTATAATTCATATTTTCCTCCGTTTCTAAAATTTTTTGCGTATTATCTTATTTTGATGATAAATTTTTCACCGGAATACGCAAGACAAACGGCGAATAAGGTATATCATTCTTATTGTATCGATTATAAAATCCATTTTATTCATTTTTTAATAAAAATCCGTATTTATCTTTGATTATTTTTGCCACTTGGTTAATTTGAACAAACAATTTCGCATCCTTTTCGGTTCTTAATTTTAAATTATTATCCTTAAAATAAAAACCTATGTTTTTGCTGTTTTCAAAATCTTCTTTGTTTGCGAACACGGTTAATTTATCCAAAAACGGTTTTCCGTTGTTATGAGGGCAAAATGTTGCGCAATTGCCGCATTCGTTACACATTCCGTCCAGATGTATTATTTGTGTTTTTTTCTTTAACCCTTCAACTTCAAATTCCAATTGGATATTTGCTCTGTTAGGACAAACTTCCACGCAAAAACCGCAAGATATGCAGTCAAATAAGGGCAGGGGAATATCAACTTTTTTAATTGTTTTTCGTTGTATTTTATTTGTCAAAATCTCATCTGTTAAATTCTGTAGCTTTTCCAAATCAATTTTATTGGGAATTTGCGATTTGATCTCATCAATATTTCGAGCGATTTGATTTAATCTTTTGTAGCCGCCGGGTTTTAATAAATCGGTGCATATTGTCACAGGCATAATACCTGTTTGTGCTATTTTATGAGCGTTATCTTTGTTTGCTCCGCCGGAATAGGAGATATGAATGTTTCCGTCAAATTCTTTTGCCAATTTGTTTGCCAACGATATTGTGAGCGGTAATAAGGCTACACCGGATAAATACATAAAATCTCCCGGAAGTAATTTTTTTGTGTTTTTCACTTCAAGGGTATTGGATAGTTTTATTCCGAAATAGTTACCTTTTTCATCGGCGGTTTTTTGAAATTCTTTGATAATTTTTATCGCTTGAGGGTATTGCAAATCTTTTTCAAATGATTTTTTTACAAGTTCGATATCATCGAAACCGGATTTATCAAAGGTTTTTCGCACATAATCATATCCCAAAAGCGTAGGATTAAGTTTTATGAGCAAATTCAGTTCTTTTTCCTGTAAAAGATATTTACCGATTTCTTCTATTTCTTCGGGTGGGCATCCGTGCATAGTGGATACGGCAATGGTAGAGCATATTTTAGGTGATATGTTTTTTATGTGGTTTATTATTTCGATTTTGTCGATTTTTGTTATTCCATCAAATAATCCGCTTTTGATCTGTTCTATCATTATATTTTTGTTCTTTATAAAAATTTCATTGTCGGTAGCATCTTTTAAATTTCGAATGAACCAATCCACTTTTTGTGATTTTATACCTTTTATGTCATATCCCACACTCATATTAAAAATAAAAGGTTGTTTGCTATCGGAAAGAGCAAAAATTTTTGTTAAGAGATGAAGAAGCAACCATGCTTTGATATATTCTTCATAAGCTTGTTTTATGGAAAGTTCCGTGGACCATTCGGTGTTATAACCTTCATTTTCCGCTTCAATACAGGGCTTATCTATTTCCAAATTATCTAAAATTTGAACTGTCTTTAATTCGAAATATCTGGCTCCCGCCAAAAATGTGGCTACGATATTTTGTGCAAGTTGCGTATGAGGACCGGCAGCAGGTCCCAAAGGTAAATCGGTAACTTCGTCAAAAATAAAAACCGGTTTTTTATCATTAATTCTATAAAAATTTTTTTCTGCAACGGAATATATTTGTTTTTTTATTTTGTATTCATTAGCAATTCTATAAAGAATATTTT
>CAZUGB010000016.1:0-9015 GCA_964619925.1 uncultured Candidatus Cloacimonadota bacterium | reverse complement strand
TGGCTTGCGTTATAATATTTTTGTCGGATTGCAATAAAATTTCATCTTTGCTGATAATATTTTTTTTATAACGTATCCAAGCAAGCGAATCATCTTCTGTAATTTGTTTTATCCTAATTCGATTAAATGAATATAATCGGCTATCACCAACGTTAAAAGCCATGCATCTTTTATCTCTTATAATAAGAGCCACAATTGTGGTGGCCATTCCGAATAAAGCCGTGTTTGATTTTCCCAAATCGTAAATATGTTTATTGATTTTTTGTAATTTATTTATAAACCAATTTTGATCATTATGTTTTTTAGGATTTTTATAAAAATCATGGTAAAGTAATTCCGAAGCGGTTTTGCTGGCGATTTCTCCCGCATTGTAGCCACCTAATCCGTCTGCGATAATAAATAAGTAGCCGTTTGTAATGTCTGTATCATTAGGTGGTAAAATATAATAATCTTGATTTAGAGCGGTTTTATTACCTTTTTCGGAAATAGCAAAAAAAATCATGTAGAAAAGTTTTCTTTTAATGTGTTAAAATCGAAAGCGTTGTCCCAGCTTAAACCGAAAAGAATTTTGCAGGCGTTTGCCAAATCGTCATGATCAATAACGAGTGCTGTCATGGTTTCATCCACTTTCACTTTGTCTTTTAGGCTTATAAAAACGATTTTTTCATCCACACAGAAAAATTTAAGAGGTAGTTCATAAGCAAATTTTAAATATACGTTTTCTTTGTCGTTTAAAAATTTAAAAACCGCCATTTCTTCTGCTGTGGGTTTTACTTTTTTTCTTATTTGAAAAAGATAACGGTATGTGATGTCTTTTTTTATGTTTATATTTACTTTGTTATCAAAAAAATAGGATTCCAGTTTATTATAATATGGGATTTTGTTCATTATCATTAAAGAGTGTTTTGCCTTGTTGATGTAATTATTAATTTTATCGATTGTAACTTCTTTTTTTCTGACAATTTCAATATAATCAAGCGGATCGGAATCACTTCTTGAAGCATAAAAAAGCGGTGTAAGGGTTTTTTCAAGATTTTCAAGCTCTCTTTTTTTGTTTTCAATATCCGTAAAAAGAGTTTTAAAGGACAAATCGGGTGGAATTGCTTTAAATCTTCTGATTGACCCCGGAATTTCCGAACAAAAACCTTTGGCGGTAAGATTATTTAATACTTCGTAAACTTTGGTCCTCGGTATTCCTGCCATGGATGAAATTTCCGTTGCCGTAAGACTGGATTTTTTTAATAGCACAACCAAAGCTCTGGCTTCATATTCGGTAAAATTAAAGTTTAAAAGCTGTTGAATGAGTAACTTATCCTCCATATTGTCTCCTTTATATTCTCTTTTCGTTACAACCAAATTATGTAATTATATGTCAATGAAAAAAATATTGTCATTGATAAGCAGGTTTGTTTTGTATTACGGAAAAATAAAAATCTTGCATAAAAATCTACCAAAAAATAATTCATTTATGAGGTGTGAGCAATGATAAAAATAAAGGATAACGGATTTTTGTTTCAATATTATTTGGATTACAAAGATTTTAAGGGGATAACGAATGTTTTTGTAAAAGCGGGCAAGAAATTTGTTTTTATCTGTGATAGTTTTGTCGCTCCGCAAGAAATGGAAAAGATAAAAGATTTTATTTCCAAAAAATATGCCGATAAACGAATAATTGTTTTTAATTCTCATTACGATTTTGATCATTGCTGGGGCAATGCGGCATTTGAAAAGGATTTGATAATATCCAATATGCTTACTAAAAAGAAAATGCAAAGTTATAATTACCAAGAAGAACGAAAGTTTTATCCTATGCCGAAAATTGTTTATCCTAATCTTACGTTTGAAAGCGAATTATTATTTCAAACCGAAGGTGTTATTTTTTTTCATTCACCCGGTCATACATCTGATTCGTCATCATGTTATTTTATTGATGAGAAAATTTTGTTTGCAGGCGATAATTTGGAATATCCCGTACCCTTTTATCAAAATGATTTGATAGATAAACACATTTACTCGTTGGAAAAATATTTGAAAATGGATTTGGATGTAATTATTTTCGGTCATGGCAAACCGGAATTTAATAAAAAGATAATTAGGGATAATCTGGATTATTTGAAAGGGATAAAATTATGAACATTACAAAAAAGGAAATAACGATAACTCCGTGGGAAGCTAATCTGTATGCGTTTTTCGGTGTGCTTCCGATAGTGGTTTTATTATGGGCAATATTCATTAAAATGGTAGGGAAAAATAATTTTTGGGCGAATGCGATTCCTAATGGTGTCGTATTTTTCTCGGTTATTATTTTGGGAATTTTTATTCATGAGATTTTGCACGGAATCGGATGGAGTTTTTTTACCGAAAAAGGCTTTAAATCCATAAAATTCGGATTTTCATTAAAAGCATTCGCGCCATATTGTCATTGCAAAGAAGAATTAAGATATTTTCATTTTGTTTTAGGTGTGTTTTTGCCGGCTTTGGTGTTGGGAATTATTCCCATTATCTTGGCATTCATATTAAAAAACAGCCAATTGTTTTTGTATGGAATAATATTTTTGTTCGGTGCCGGCGGTGATTTGGTGATATTGGCAATGTTAATAAAAAATTACGATTCATCCTCATATATAATGGATCATCCGGATAAAATAGGTTGTATTATGATAAAAAAAGGGGATACATAAAAGTATCCCCGTTAAATCTATTTGAGAAGAGTAAATTTACCTGTGGTGTTGAGTGTTCTATAAAGATAAACTCCGCTATTTACAAAGTTTCCTTTGCTATCTTTGGTATTCCAAGGTATTTTGTGTTTTCCGTTTGGTAAAATGGATGTTTTTATTGTTTTTATTTTTTCACCTTTCAAGTTATAGATTTTTATTACAATCGGTTGTGCGGTAGTCAGATTTACATCAAAGAAAATAACCGAATTTTTTTTATTCGTTGCAATAAAGGGATTTGGATAGACTGAGATGTTTTTTACAGCGGAAATTACATTATCATTGGTATTTTGTGAATAATTATTAAAATAAACCACTTCCAAATAGAGTTCGGAAGAAGAGTCGTCTATTTCGAGTATTCTGTTATCGATACTTTCAAATTCGTTTCCGTTTACAAACTTGTATTCGTGATGTTTTAGCGAACCGGCGGGGAAAAGAAATTCGGCTTCATAGATGTTGTCTTGGTTATCGTCTGTCATAAGAGTGGCACCTATTGTCCAATCGTTAAAATCTCCACACAGGGAAACCGTGTCGGAAACACTTTCCACCAAAGACATATTCACCGAAAAATGAACCGTTACATCCTGTTGTGTAAAATCGTTCGGATCCAAATCGTTGAAATAATAAGTTTCCAATGTTTGGGTAGGATTTGTATCATCGATTATGAATGAGCGATTATTAATGTTTTCCCATTCCGTGCCGTTTACGAATTTAAATTCATGGTATCTTTCCGAGCCTTCGGGGAATAGGATTTCGGTTGTGTAGATGCCGTCCGCATCATCATCGGTCATAACGTTTGCACCGGGTTGCCAATTATTAAAATCACCGGCAAGGAAAACGGTGTCGGCAACGGTTACAAGATTCATATTAACGGAAAAAATAACGGTAACGTCTTGCGAAGTCATTGTGGGAACGTTGTAAGTGAATGTTTGAGAAGTGGTATCGGCAACTGTAAATTGCCAATTACCGTCCATCCAATTGTGGTCTTCGTCGTTTACTCCCCATTCCCAAGTGTGTTCTCCGCCGTCAGGATAAAGTTCCACAACAGCGGTAAAGATATGATCGCCAGCTACTTGATCTCCGTTTGTTCCGTCATCGAGAAATTGAGCGTGTTCAGCTCCGCCTCCCCACATAGGGTCATAAACGCCGTTATCGTCCCAGCTTCCTTTCAGGTAAAATGTGGAATGAGTTTGATCTACGGAATCATTTACCAAAAATGTGATTGTAGCGGGTTCACCGGCAGGCGGTTGTTGGTCGTTGTACCAGTATTCAGCGATATTTTCGCCTTCTACAACGGTATATGTTCTATTGGAACCTCCGGGAAATTCGGCAGTATCCCAGTTTGCATTTATTCTGAATTTAAATTCGCATACATATCCCGCATCGAGATCCGTTATCACGACTTGGTAAATGCCGTTTCCCGTATCTTCCATAGCTCCCGAGCCTTGCCATTCGTTAAAATTACCGGCTATATCTACAAAATCGGTTGCCGGATCAAAATTTCCCAATTCCGTTTGATAACTCATATTTACCCTAAAAGTAACATCAACGGCAAAAGCGGAAAGAGCAAAAACGAGAATAACAAAAAATATAACGGTTTTTTTCATTTGATACCTCCTGTATTATTTATTTATACAATAATTTTTTCAAACGAGATTAAAAACTGACGCGGGTAGTATTTTGTCAATGTTTAAAATCCGATATTATTTAACATACAAAATCGTTGACTTAATCAATCGTAAAAAATATTTTGCAAAAAAATTTTAGGAGACGGGTATGAAAAAAATCATAATCTTACTTTTTGTTTTTAGTATTCTTATGTTTTCTTGCGGCAAAAAGCAGACATCAAACGATAATGTTACGGAAGTAACTTTTTGGCATGCAATGGGTGGACCTTTGGGTGTGGCTTTAAATAAATTAATAGATGAGTTTAATTCCACTCATTCCGATATACGAATAAAGGGAATCGGGATGGGAAATTATCAAGCGTTATCACAAAAATTGATGGCTTCCATTCAAACGGGAAATCAACCTGATATTGCTCAGGTTTTTGAAGCTTGGACCGCTAATATGATGAAAGGAGATGTAATACTTCCTTTGGATAGTCTTATGGCGGCAGATCCCGATTTTACGGACGAAGATTTAAAAGATTTTTTTCAAGTCTTTATAAAAAGCAATACCATTCACGGAAAGATGATGTCTTTACCTTTTAATAAAAGCGTTAGTGTGCTTTATTACAATAAGGATATGTTTTTTAAGAACAAATTGGATCCGAATAAACCGCCGAAAACATGGCAAGAATTTAGAGACGTATGCAAAAAACTTACAAAGGATCTCGACGGAGACGGCAAAATCGATCAATGGGGATTTACCATGAATATCAGCGCTTGGCAATTTGAAAATCTTTTGGTGGAAGCCGGCGGTGAAATTATGGATTCCACATACACAAAACCGATGTTTAATTCAAAAGCGGGTTTGGAAGCACTTAATTTTATCACCACACTTTTGAATAAAGACAAAACAGCCTATCTTTCCACCGGCTATGAAGGACAGAATGACTTTCTGGCAGGCAAAGTAGCTATGTATCAAAGTTCCAGCGTATCCATGGCTTTTATGAAAAGAACGGGTATCGATTTTAATATCGGTGTTGCCGCAATTCCTGCATACAGAACAAAGAAAAATATTATCAGCGGTACGAATGTGGCTATTTTCAAATCAAAAAATCCGAAAGT
The DNA here is from genome assembly GCA_964619925.1 of uncultured Candidatus Cloacimonadota bacterium. GTDB lineage: Bacteria > Cloacimonadota > Cloacimonadia > Cloacimonadales > TCS61 > CAZUGB01. The sequence continues at coordinate 3,569 of CAZUGB010000016.1, read as the reverse complement.
GGAAAGAGCCGCTTGGGAATTTATCAAGTGGTTTACAGACACCAAACAAACCGCCGAATGGTCTGATATGACTTATTATATGCCGGTGAGAAAAAGCGCTTTTAACGAACCTCAAATAAAGAAAAGATTGGAAAGCAATCCCGAAACCGCATCGGTGTATGACCAATTGAAGTATGCCACTTGGGAACCTCAAATAAGCGAATGGTTCCAAACAAGAAAATATTTGGAAGATCATGTGATAGAAAAAGTTATAAGAGGCGTTGCCGATCCTAAAAAAGCTTTGGACGATGCGGCAAAAATGCTCGAAGAAAAATTAAAAAAATCAAAAGAGGATAAAAAATAGAGGATTTTATGGATAAAATAATTATTACGTTTCCCGACGGTTCTAAAAAAGAATTTGATAAAGGTATCACATCTTTTGAAATAGCTCAAAGTATTAGCAAAAGTTTGGCAAAATCCGTTTTGGTTGCAAAAGTAAACGGCGAATTGGTAGATTTGACCAGACCGATAGAAAATGATGCCGAAATAGAACTTTTGAATTTTGATTCACCGGAAGGGAAAGAAGTTTATTGGCACAGTACCGCACATCTTATGGCACAAGCCGTAAAGGAATTATTCCCCGATGTAAAAGTTACGATAGGTCCTGCTATCGAAAACGGGTTTTACTATGATTTTGATAAAGAAAAACCTTTTGTGGACAGCGATTTGATAAAAATCGAAAATATGATGAAAAGACTTATTAAGAAAAATCTTAAATACGAACGAAAAGAAATCTCAAGAAATGAGGCTATAAAGCTTTTTACCGAAATGGACGAACCTTACAAGGTGGAAATTCTTAATGAAATTCCCGAAGATCAAACAATATCGATTTATACACAAGGTTCATTTACAGATTTATGCCGCGGTCCTCACCTTTCTTCCACGGGAAAAATAAAGGTTGTGAAATTATTAAAAATTTCAGGTGCGTATTGGCGGGGAGACGAAAAAAACAAAATGCTTCAAAGAATCTACGGCATTAGTTTTCCTTCCCAAAAAGAATTGGATAAATATTTACACGATTTGGAAGAAGCGAAAAAGAGAGATCACAGAAGAATCGGAAAAGATTTGGATTTGTTTTCCATATCCGATAATATAGGTCCGGGTTTGGTATTGTGGCATCCGAACGGTGCAATGGTAAGGCATCTTATAGAAACATTTTGGAAGAAACGTCATTTGGAAGAAGGCTACAAATTTGTATATACCCCGCATATCGGAAAAGCGGAATTATGGGAAACCAGCGGTCATTTGGGATTTTATAAAGAAAATATGTATAGTCCCATTACCGTGGACGAACAAGATTATTATATCAAACCGATGAATTGTCCTTTTCATATAGAAATATATAAATCCACACGAAGAAGCTATCGCGAATTACCATTGAAGTTTGCCGAAATGGGAACGGTTTACCGTTTTGAAAAATCCGGAGCGTTACACGGACTTATGAGAGTTCGCGGATTTACACAAGATGATGCTCATATTATTTGTACGCCGGAACAAGTGGAAAGCGAAGTTTCCAAAGTAATCGATTTTTCAATGCAAATGCTTAAATCGTTCGGTTTTGAAAAGTTTGATATATATTTATCCACGATGCCTGAAAAAGCGGTGGGAGACAAAAAAGATTGGGATATTGCAACAAACGCCCTGGAAAAAGCTTTGAAAGAACAGAAGATAAAATATGAAATTGACGAAGGCGGCGGAGCGTTTTACGGTCCTAAAATAGATATAAAAATAAAGGATGCTTTAAATCGTTCTTGGCAATGTTCCACAATTCAGTTTGATTTTAATTTGCCCGAAAGATTTGATATGCAATATTTCGGAAAAGACAATAAACCTCACAGACCTTTTATGATTCACAGAGCGTTATTGGGTTCAATGGAGAGGTTTTTCGGAACATTAATTGAGTATCATGGCGGAAATTTCCCGCTTTGGTTGGCACCGATACAGGTGAAAGTTTTGGCAATATCCGAAAAGTTTACCGATTACGCAGAGGAAATTAGCAAAAAACTTCAAGAGTACGGAATACGAAGTGAGATGGATTACAAGGATGAAAAAATCGGATATAAAATAAGAGAAGCCGAAACACAAAAAATCCCTTATATGATAATTATCGGTGAAAAAGAAGTGGATGCAAAAACAATATCGGTAAGAAAACATCAAAAAGGGGATATTGGTTCCTTTAAAATAGAAGAATTTGTAGAAATCTTAAAAAAAGAGCTAAATCAATAATATTTATGCGAAGTCGTTTAGGCTTCGCTTTTTTTTAATCGGAGATACGAATTTGAATTATTTGGAAATAGCCAAAAAAGAGATGAAAAATGAAGCTACCGCCATTTTGGAAGCAATGGAAAATTTGGATGGTAGTTTTGATAAAGCAATAGAGTTTATTTTAAATTGTAAGGGAAAAATAATAGTTTCCGGAATGGGGAAGATGGGGATAATAGCCAGAAAAATAGCCGCTACGCTTTCCAGCACTGGAACTACGGCTATTTTTTTGCATGCCGCCGAAGGTAACCATGGCGATTTGGGTATGATTACAAAGGACGATGTAATAATTATTTTGTCATACAGCGGACAGACTTCGGAAGTTTTGTCTATGATACCCTACATCAAGTTTATTAATATTCCTCTTATTTCCATTACCGGCAATAAGGATTCACAATTGGCAAAGCAATCGGATATTGTATTAAATTGCCGGGTGAAAAAGGAATATGAGCCGTTTGGAATTGTTCCTACCGCAAGCACTACCGTAGCTTTGTCCGTAGGAAACGCTTTGGCTATAACATTGTTAAAAACAAAGAATTTTCAAGAAGATGATTTTGCAAAGTTTCATCCGGGTGGAGCAATCGGGAAAAAATTACTTCTGAAAGTTGAAGATTTAATGCATTCGGGAAATGAAAATCCGGTAGTTTCGGAAAATGTTACAATGGATAAAGTGATTTTGGAAATGACTTCCAAGGGATTGGGATGTACCAGTCTTACGGATAGTTCGGGATTTTTGAAGGGTATTATCACCGACGGAGATTTAAGAAGAATAATCTCGAAAGACAAAGATTTTTTAACCAAAAAGGCAAAATTATTTATGACCGCTTCACCCAAATCCGTGAAAAAGGAACAATTAGCCGTTGCGGCATTGAATATTATGGAAAAATATAAAATTACAATGCTTCCGGTGATTGATAATGAAAACAAACCGATTGGAATGATTCATATGCATGATTTGATACAAGCGGGGATAATATAATTTCGGGATAAAAAAATGGCTAGAATTATAATAGTGGAAGACGAAAAAATTATTGCGGAAGATATAAAATGGACGTTGATAAATTTCGGATATGATGTAGTGGGTATGGTTTCGGAACCGGAAGATATTTTGCCCACCGTAAGAGAAATAAAACCCGATTTGATATTGATGGATATAAAATTGGGTAATAAATTCGAGGGAGTGGATGCGGCAACCAGAATAAAAAACGAATTGAATTTGCCGGTAGTATTTTTAACCGCTTATTCAGATAGTGATACTATAAAAAAAG
>CAZUGB010000015.1:0-4255 GCA_964619925.1 uncultured Candidatus Cloacimonadota bacterium | reverse complement strand
TACTTTGGAACAGTTATTGAATGGTTTGTAAATTGAATAAAAAAGGATAGATATGAAACGAGTTGTTTTGATAGGGATAATTTTGTTGGCGACTACTGCTTTGTGGGCGCAGCAAGATAAAAAGGCGAAGGGAATTTTAGATAAAGTGAGTGAGAAAACACGCTCGTTTAAAACAATTTCGGCCGATTTTTCGTTCGCCATGAAAAATGAGGAGATGGAAATTGATGAGAAAAACGAGGGCTCGATAATAATTAAAGGACAAAAATACCGCGTTCAGTTGCCCGATGTCGGAATTTTGGTTTATTCCGATGGTAAAACAATCTGGAACTATATGAAAGATGGCAACCAGGTAACCATTACTAGTGTTGAAGACGAAGAGAGCGATTTAATGGATCCGTCGGCACTGTTCAGTATTTACGAAAAAGGGTTCGATTCGAAATTTGTTGCCGAGAAAAAAGTTGGCGGAAAAACCGTTTATCAAATCGACCTGTTTCCCGATAGCGATGAATACGATGTTTCGAAAATTACATTGTTAATCGACAAAGCAACATACATGATTCACTCGGCAAAACTTTTTGGAAACGACGGGAATTTATATGTTATTGAGGTGAAAGAAATGGTTACCAACAAAGATTTCACCGACTCCGAATTTGTATTCGATGCAAGTAAATTTGATGATGTTGAAGTAATCGATTTCCGCTAGTTCAAAGAATTTCTCATTCAAATAAATTTAAAAGCCACAAATTCAAGATTTTATAATCTGCGAATTTGTGGCTTTTTATTTTGTAAATGTAAATTCCGGAAGATACTTTATTACTATTAATATCTGTTCCGTCCCATGTTATGGTGTGAGTACCTTTGCTTTGCTCTTTGTTTAACAAATTTTTTATAAATTGCCCTTTGTCATTGAATATGGTTATTTGAACTTGATTTTCAGTGGGAAGCATATATTTTATAGTTGTTTCCGGATTAAAAGGATTAGGATAATTCGTTGCGTTTACATCTGTAATCGAGAAATTGCCATTATTCGGATCATTTTTGTTCGAATTGTACCAATGAACCACATTGTAAGGGTCATTATCATGAGTTTCTCCTGCGATATTTCCGGAATAATTTATTACTCCGACATTACCGTTACTTGAATCGAAATATTTTATGTTATATTTAAATCTGGGATTGATAGCTTGAAATGTAACATTACGAAAAACCAATTGTTTCGGACCTTCAATAGCCACTAAGCATGCGCGGTATGTGTCTTCGGTATTAATAAACTTACAGTTTAATATCCGATTGTTTTTAACATGCACATTTTTCCTAATTAATAAACCTTCTTTTTTCATATTTTCAAATCTGGCATAGTTAAAGTCAATTTTTACCTTTCCACCGCTCGTATGGTCATTTTGCTCATAATAAATATTCCAAAAACTACCGTCAAAACCTGTAATTTTCGCATAATTATCGGGACAACCTTTCACCATCAGCGATGCATATCTACCATTTAAACCGAGACAAATGTTTTTGTGATTATCGGTTTGATATATTTTTAAATTTCCATTTTTTTCCACTATCAAAGATGCCGCTTGGTCAAAATTGTTTCCTCCCCCTACATAAATTTCTTTTCGTAAAATTACGTTTGTATTTACTATAAATTTGGCATATGGAACATCAACATAAGCGGTTTCCAATATCTTTAAGTTGTTATTTAACTCTAATGTTACTCCACTCTTGATTTTTGTTTCGCCAATTTTAGAATAGTTAGATATTGTGCAGTTATTATAAATATTCATCCAGCCAATGAACATTTTACCGGTTCCATAAATTCTATTTACGGGTTTATTACCCTCAATGTTTAAAATCGTGGTCCAATCGAATTCATAGGCACAAAAGTTAATTCCAAGGCTTCCGTTTACCTCTATATCGCCATAAAGATTAATTGTCGCGTATTCCTGAAAAGGAGAAGAATATAATTTGGCATTTCGTTCTATTATGAGTTTTTTTTCTATATTTATTTCATTTTGAAATTCACCTTGCCTTGAAATGAATACTTCTTTTCCGCTTGGAATATAAATGTTGCAATAAATTCCTGAAGGATTGGATAGTGTATTATGCCATGCTCCGTTTTCATATTTTTCCCACATTTTTTTATCAAACCAATAACCTGATTTTTTTGCTCGAAAATCGCCCGATTCGTATGAAAAAACAATACTAACATAGACCACTAAAAATAAAGACAAAAGAATAATTTTTTTTAACATACCAACTCCTTTGAAAAGTTTTTTTTGCTGATAGCAATAATTATGCCACTTTCAAAGGGTTAAACTGTATGTAGTTTAATATAATGGTATTAAAGAAGTTAGGAACTTAATATATTGGAGGATTATTTTTATAATAATTTTTTAAAAATACAGTTGTGCGCTTAATTATATAATTTTTCTAATTATCCGTAAATTATATTTTTTCATTTTTCTTATCAAAGCATCTCTTGATATCCCAAGATATTTAGCGGCTTTGCTTTGATTAAAATCATTTAATTCCAAGGCTTTTTTTATTTTTTCAACTTCTGTTTCGTAATTTTCAGTTTTGTTCTTTTGTTTGTCGGAAAGTTTTATAGGAAAATCATTTAAAGTTAAAACCGGTTCGTTAGATAAAATAATAGCTCTTTCTACAATATTTTTTAATTCTCTCACATTACCCGGAAAATCATATTGTTTTAGATGTTCCAATACGCTCTTTTCAATTTTAGGAACAGGTTTATTGAATTGCTTGGAAAAAAAGTTCACGTAATACATCAAAATCGGTTCGATATCTTCGGGACGTTCTCTAAGCGGTGGTATATGGATGTGAATAGTATTTATTCTATGAAACAAATCTATTCTGAACTTATCCTGATCAATCAATTCCAAAATATTTTTATTTGTTGCGGAAATAATTCTTACATCAACTTTAAAATTCTTATTGCCACCAATTTTATTAATAGTTTTATCTTCTAAAACTCTAAGCAGTTTACTTTGAAGCTGAAAAGGCATATCTGCGATTTCATCAAGAAATAATGTGCCATGATTAGCCAGCTCAAAAATACCTTTTTTGTCTCTATCGGCTCCTGTAAAAGCACCTTTTGTATGACCGAATAATTCACTTTCCAATAATGTTTCCGGAATTGCAGAACTATTTATCGGGAAAAATGGATATTCTTTTCGGGGACTGGAATAATGTATAATTCTTGCAATAATTTCCTTGCCTGTACCGTTTTCTCCGGTTATTAACACGCTAACATCTTTGTACTTTGCACATGTCATTGCCAAATTTAAAACTTCCCGAATTGCTTTACTATTTCCTATTAAATTTCTTTGAATTTTGGACGAGAGCTCTCTGGAAATCAGCTCTATTTTATAATTTTGAATTTCTATTGTTTTTTTGGCTTTTGATAATTTCTTTTCAGATTCTATTTTCAATTTTAAAAGTTCATTTTCTTTTTTCAATAATTCATTTTCTTTAATCTTCTTTTCAATATCATATTTTTTTTGGAGTTCCATCAAATATTTATTAGTATTTTCAGAAGCTATTTCGTCTTTTATTTCCATGTATTTTTGATAATTAACATATGCTTTTACATAGTTGTTATTATTTTCATAAAAATTTGTAAGATATTGGTAAACAAAGAGTAGGTTTTGTTTGTTATTGGCATTTATTGCCAATTCCAAAGCTTTATAAAGCATTTTTAGTCTTTCTTCTTTATCTGTTTTTAATAATGATAGATAAACCAGAGAATACAATTTGGTATTATTGTCGGAATATTTTGTGGCTAGTTGATAAGATTTTTCAAGATATTTTTGAGCTTCATCAAATTTTTTCCATAAATAATATGATATGCCTATATTAAGATAATAGTTGGAAATGTTTATTTTATTACCTATTTTTTTCTTAAATGAAAGAGCTTTTTCCATTGCCTTGATTGATTTTTCAAATTCCTTTTCTTTTTGATAAATTATACTCAGATTACTATATAAATAATCCAAATCATTTTCATCGGAATTTTTTATAAATACATCCTTGGCTTCCAAAAGATATTTTTTAGCTTTTTTAAAGTCTTTTAGATTAAGATATAATCCACCTATGTTCATTTTTGCAGTTGCAATCTTTCTTTCATCTTTTTCTTCTTCCCTTATTTTTAATGATTCGATAAATTTTTCCAAAGCTAATTTGTAAAATCCTAATTTGGTATAAACTATTCCCAAATTATTTAAAATTTTTTCTT
>CAZUGB010000014.1:0-4566 GCA_964619925.1 uncultured Candidatus Cloacimonadota bacterium | reverse complement strand
TGGCAACAATATGTGGTGGGAGATGAATATCTTTTTCTTAATAAAACGAAAGATGCCGATAATAACGGTAAAACCGATTTTGTGGCGGTTACGCCTTTACAACAAGAGGATAACAAACTATATTTTTTTGAAGTTAACGGTAATGAATTAGTGGAAAAAGCCCGATTTGATTATTCCATATTTCCTCAGGATTTAGGTGATACAAACGGACATGGTGTGGAGGTAATAGGAAAAAGCATAAATTCACTGGGTTATCATTACGAAACAAATAACAATAGCTTTTACCCCGATAGATTGTTTACGGTTTATGATACATTAAATTTAGGACATTTAAGAAGTTATTATTCGGGAAATTTTATAGATTTTAATAATGACGGTTTGGATGATATTGCCATTAAAGTAGGTAGTCCTTTGTATGAACTTTTTGTAAGGGATCACGATGATGTGGTTTTTACCTGTAATATGTATGACAATACGCCGTATGAGGGTCAAATTAACGAATTTTCCTTGTCGATAAAATGTGATTTATTGGATAGAGACAGCGATGCCGATATTGTGGCAGGTGATTCCGACGGTGATGTAATGGTTTTTGAATATTCCCATGGAGATACTTTGCTCTTGCCCGTTTGGTCGGTGAGATTAGGTTTTCCCAATGTGGATGATATTGCCATAGGTAGATTCAAAAACAGTATATTTAATAGAAAACAATTTTGTGTGGGCGGCTATTACAAAGACTTTTTAGATCCCAAAAATTCCTATTCCTATTACCTGTTTTTTGAAACAAACGGCAATGATAATCAATATATTCCGTTCGGCGGTATTGGTTTTACAAATGTAAATCCTCCCAATTATATTTCAGCAGCCGATTTGGACGGTGACGGTTTTGATGAATTGGTTGTATTGGTTGCACCCAATGTTTATATAGTTAAATACATCGATGATAAATTTGTGGCGGTATGGAACGGAAAAGGTAATGCAAGAAATTCCAATTCTCTTGCGGTAATTCCCAAATCGGAAAGTGAAGAAGCGGCTATAATCGTTAATTTAATGGAAGACGGAAAGTTAAAATCTTCTATTATAAAAAAAGCGGAACCTTTTGAAGGACCTCCCACACCGGAAAATTTTGCGTTATCCGTTACCAGAGATAAAAAGGTAAGGCTTTCTTGGACATCGGAACATAATATCGATTATTACAAAATATACAAAAAGCGAATTGGTGAAAATTTCGTATTGGCAGACTCGGTATTTGATAATAATTTTTATCTTGATAACGAAATTGCAAACGGCGACACACTGTATTATAAAATTACCGCATATTCAAGAATTTATCACAATCACGAAAGTTTGCCCACTCATGAAAAAATGGTTATTATCGATAATTTCCCCAGATTAACATCCATTAGAATGGATTCGGCTAATCGGTTAAAAATAGTATTTGATAAAAAATTGGCTAATACCGCATTTAGCGTTGGTAATTATTTTGTTAATAATTCAATGGATTATCCTGTGTCGGTAAACCAAATTCAAAATCAATATGGTGTTTTATTAACATTTTTAAAGAGTTTTCCTAATCCTCAGGAGAATAACCTGGATGCTTATAACGTTACAATAAAAAATGTAAAAAGTAGCGTGGGAATGCCTTTTTATTATAGTGCCGAAAGTGATACGAATGTGGTATCTTTTAATTTTATAAACGATACAATATCGCCGGAAATTGAAAAAGTTCAAATTGTCGCAAAAAATAAATTTAAAATAAAATTTTCGGAATCCATGATAAAAGAAGAAGTGGAAAAAATATCCAACTATAATCTCACCGTTCCGGTTATAGACAAAGGAAACTTAATAACGAATATAATTTACGACGAAGCCGAAAATACAGCTGAGGTTCATCTTTTGAAAAAGGCAAATAAAAGTAACCAGATGTATTTTTTAAAAATCGAAGATTTGTATGATTTGTCGGGTAATTTGATTTCCAACGACGGGAATAAGATTTCGTTTTTGATGAATCCCATAAAAGATATTAACGAAATGAAGGTGGGACCTAATCCGTTTCATATTTCCAAAGATAACGTTTTAAAATTCTTTTTACCGCTTGGGAAAAAAGCAAATATCAAAATCTTTAATTTAAACGGTAGTTTGGTGTATGAAGACGATATAGAGCCTTTGAGTGAATTGAATTATTTTTATTCTTGGAACGGAAAAAACAACAATGGAAAAACCGTTGGCTCGGGAATTTATTATTATCTTATTAAAATGGACAAAAAAATTAAGAAAGGAAAATTTGCGGTAATTAAATAGTTTAACCTCAAAAAAGGAGCTTATTATGATGATATCACTTGATTGGAAAGAAAGATTGAAGAAGGACGCCATAGACTTCGTAGAAAACAAAATACCTCAGAAATATTATGATATTGATGTGATTTATAATATTTATCCGGAAAGAATTGATAACAAGGTTCCGTCTATTATAGTTACGTTTGTAGCCAAAATTTTAGCTTCCAAAATGGCAAAAAACGCAGAAAAATATTTTGATTTTTATGATTATATAATTAAAAATAAAGATTCTGAAGGTATTATCGTTTTCGGATATATTATGGCAAAAGCGGTTATGAAAAAACCGGAAATATTTTTTGATTATATCCATAAAGTTCTACAAGAGATTAAAAATAAAAAAGATTGCAACTTTATAATGGATAAGGCAATTTTACCGCTTTTGAAAAAAATGCCCGAAATTTATCCATTTAAGCTTTTATCTTGGGTAAGTAGCGATAATGATTTACTTGTGGAAGCGGTTAGTAGAATTATCATAAAATTTATTTCAGCAAATCCCGAATACATCAAACCGATTTTTAAAAAAATGGAAACCTCTTGGCTGTATGCCACACCCCAAATGATTAAATTCAATATCGAATTTATCAAGGCGATAGCCAATATGGACAAAGAATTTTATTTTTCAATCTATAAAAATTACAAATCCACAAGAAATTTGATTTTTGCCGAAATTCTTCACGGAGCCATGAAATTGTATCATCCGGTAATGGAGGAAATTGCAAATAATTGGGCGAAAAGCGGAAATGTAAAATTGAAAAAGATAGGTAAAAGTTCTCAAAAAATTGTGAAAAAACTTAAAAAATAGGAGTGTAAATGGCAGAATATATTACAAAAGAAGGAATGCAAAGAATTCAAAAAAGAATGCAAGAACTCATAAAAGAACGTCCTGCTATTATCAAACAGGTAGTTACCGCTCGCGAAATGGGGGATTTGAGTGAAAATGCCGAATATCACGCCGCAAGAGAAAGACAAAGACATCTTGAAAACGAGTATAATTATCTCAAAAGCAGAGTGGCAAAACTTACCGTTATCGATACGGATAAAATTTCCAAAGATGCCGTAAGATTTGGAGCCAGAGTTACTTTGCAGGATGTAGATACCAATGTGATTTATAAATACCGCTTTGTGGGAGTGGACGAAGTTTTTGAAACGGACGACGAGTTTGAAAGAAAATCCATTACATCCCCCATAGGGAAAGGTTTGCTCGGTAAAAAACCGGGTGAAATAGCCACTGTCCACGCACCGGCGGGAATAAGAAAATTTAAAATATTGGAAATCAAATAACAAGGAGAAAAAATGGAAAAGGTAGAAGAACTTCAAAAAAAATTACTTTATTCCAGAAAAAATTTTTGGGAAACAGCAGACAAGGAAGAAATTAAAAAGGCGATGGATTTTTCCGAAGAATACAAGAACTTTTTAACAAAATGTAAAACCGAGAGAGAAACTATTTTTTATTTAAAAGATTTCTTGGCAAAATATGATTTTAGCGAAATAAATTCCAAATCCAATGCAACCAAAGTTTATAAAATATTTCATAACAAGGCGGCGGCTTTTGCTATTATCGGCAAAAAACCTATCAAAGACGGAATAAATCTAATCGTTTCTCATATAGATTCCCCCAGAGTTGATTTAAAACAAAATCCGTTGTATGAAGACGGTACTACAAAATTGGGTATTTTACGAACTCATTATTACGGTGGAATTAAAAAATATCAATGGATGTCCACACCGCTTGCAATACATGGAACAGTAATAAAAAAGAACGGTGAAAAAATCAATATCGTACTTGGCGAAGGTGACGATCCGGTATTTGTGATGCCCGATCTTCTTCCGCATTTGGCGGCGAAACAATATGCAAAAAAACTTGGAGAAGCAATAGATGCTTCAAGAATGAACGTTGTATTTAATTCGATTCCTTTTGATACGGATGAAAAAATAAACGAAAAGATAAAATTCAATGCTCTATACAGACTTTATGAAAAATACGGTATTACCGAAGAAGATTTTCTCTCGGCGGAATTTGAAATTGTTCCGGCCGGCAAAGCAAGAGATGCCGGTTTGGATAGCAGTATGGTTCTTTCATACGGACAGGATGATAGAATTTGCGCATATACATCAATGAAGGCTTTGGAAGATTTATTACAAGAAAATCCCGAAAAAACAGCGGTAGTATTTTTTGCGGATAAAGAAGAAATAGGCTCCGAAAGCAACACCGGTGCAAAATCTAACTTTATA
>CAZUGB010000013.1:0-1680 GCA_964619925.1 uncultured Candidatus Cloacimonadota bacterium | reverse complement strand
TTAAAAAGAATATCAAACTCATCCTTACGATTGATGTCATAATAATGCTCAAGCATGGAAATAAACAAAGATTTCCCAAACCTGCGAGGTCGAAGAAAAAAAAGATATTTACTGCCGATGCTTTCAAGCAATTCTATATATTTGGTTTTATCCACATAATAATAAGCGTCATTTTCTCTTAATGATTTATAATTCCCTATCCCGTATGGTATCTTTTTCATTTTATTTTCCTACTAACTTTTTTGCTCATTAATTTTAAAGAAGTTAATCGGTCAAATAATTTTAAAACTTATTTAAGAATAATTTAATAAATATGTTTTTCTGTAGGGAAAAAAGAATTTTTTACATCGGTTATATAATTTTTTATCGAATTTCGTATAATTTCCGAAAGGTTTGAATATTGCTTAACAAATTTTGGTGATAAATCAGATAATCCGAGTAAGTCATGATAAACTAAAACTTGTCCGTCTGTATATCTTCCGGCACCGATTCCTACGGTAGGAATTGATATCTCTTGTGTAATTTTTTTCCCAAGTAACTCGGGAATTCCTTCCAATACAAGCATAAAAGCACCTGCTAATTCAATTTTTTTTGCCTGATTTAGAATATTAATGGAATCGGATGGCTTTTTCCCTTGAACTGAATAACTTCCGAATTTGTTAATAGACTGAGGAGTTAGTCCCAAATGAGCAACAACGGGAATCTCACAATCGACTATGTTTTTTATTGCTTCTATTCTCGATTCACTTCCACCTTCAATTTTAAGCGCATTTGCACCTGTTTGAGTAATGATTTTTAATGCATTTTTGCGTGTTTCAGAAGGGCTTATATGATAAGATGCATACGGCATATCGGCTATGATAAAAGTGTTCGGCGCACCTCTTCTAACGGCTTTTGTATGATGAATAATATCGTCTATTGTTACATTTAACGTATTTTCATAACCCAATATCACCATCCCAAGACTATCACCAACCAAAATTGTATCTATTCCGGCTTGTTCACAAAGTTTTGCCGAAGGATAATCATATGCGGTAATCATGGTTATTTTTTCATTTGATTTTTTCATCTTTTGAAATGATTTAATGTTTTTCATCTTCATCACCTGATATTTCCCATAAATCTTTTACTTGTCCGCGTTTTACACCATATCTTTCATATTCGCTGTATATACATCCGCAGTACTGTTGTCTGTACATTCCACGTTCTTTTGACAGCTTTATTCCTTCTTTCCAATATTTTCTAAAATCTTCATAATAAAAAGGTATTTTATATTCTTTTGATACGGATTCGGCGATTTGTTTTAATAATTCATGATTTTGAAATTTGCTGTATAAAAGTGTTGTGGTAAAATAATCAAAATTTCCGCGTTTTGCAATTATAGCGGCATATTTTAATCTGTCATAATAGCAAAAGTTACAACGAAGCTTTTCTCTAAAACTGGCCTGTCGCAAAAAAGTATCCAATTTGTATTCGTCTTTCCAAATCATTTTTATGTTCTCGTCGGCAACAAATTGTTTTAACGTATCCATTCTTTTTTGATATTCCTGATATGGATGTATATTCGGATTAAACCAAAATCCAAATACTTCAAATCGTTCCTTTAAATGAAAATACGGGGCAATAAAACAAGGGCCGCAACAAATATGAATTAATAACCTTTTCATTTTTTTAATTTTT
>CAZUGB010000012.1:0-6751 GCA_964619925.1 uncultured Candidatus Cloacimonadota bacterium | reverse complement strand
GAAATGGTAATGCCGGGAGATAACGTAACCATAACAGCGGAATTGATAACCCCGATAGCAATGGAAAAAGGTTTAAGATACGCTATCAGAGAAGGCGGCAGAACAATTGGCGCCGGCGTTGTTAGTGAAATTATGGAATAGAGGGAAATATGTCGAAACAATTGAATCGTATTAGAATAAAAATGAAAGCTTATGATCATAAATTATTGGATAGATCCGTAACGGAAATAATTAAAAGCACCAGAAATACAGGTGCCAAAATTGTAGGACCTATCCCGTTGCCTTCGGAGAGAAGTTTATATACCGTAATAAAATCTCCGCATGTAAACAAGAAATCACAAGAGCAATTTGAAATGATCGTTCACAAGCGATTATTGGATATTATCAATCCTACTCCACAAACGACAGGTGCATTAAAAAACCTTAGTTTGCCTGCAGGAGTTCATGTTGAAATTAAAACTTAGGAGAATGAAATGGTAGGATTAATAGGTAAAAAAATCGGAATGACTCAAATTTTTCAGGAAGACGGACAAGTTGTGCCGGTAACGGTAGTTAAAGCCGGTCCTTGTAGAGTTGTTGCCAGAAAAACAAAAGACAAGCATAATTATGAAGCAATTCAGCTTGGGTTCGAGGAAATAAAACCTGAAAAACTTAAAAAACCGATCAGAGGTTATTTTAAAAAATTGGGTGTTCCGGCTTACAAATATCTTAAAGAATTCAGATTAAAATATTATTTTGATATAAAAGAAGGTGAAATATTCGATGTTACGATGTTTACGGAAAATGAGCTTGTAAAGGTAACCGGTACCACAAAAGGTAAAGGATTTCAGGGTGTGATGAAAAGACACGGATTTAGAGGTTTTAAGGCTTCTCATGGTGTTCACGAATCATTCAGAGGTCCCGGTTCCATAGGTCAATGTGCCACTCCTTCCAGAGTTCATAAAGGCAAAAAACTTCCCGGTCATAAAGGAACGGAAAAAGTGTCCGTAAAGAACTTGAAAGTTGTGGGAATTGATGCTGAGAAAAATTTGATATATCTCAAGGGTGCAGTACCCGGACATCGTAATAGCATTGTTTATATCGGTAAAGAAATCACTGGGAGATAATAATGATAGAAATAAATAAATATTCGAAAGACGGTGAAGTGATTGGAAAAATCCAGCTTCCTGAGTCTATTTTTGAAGCAGAAGCGAAAAATCCCGATGCATTGCTTTATGAAGTAATAAATATGTATCTTGCAAATCAAAGACAGGGAACCACGGCTTCAAAAAATAGATCGAAAGTTCATGGAAGTTCCAGAAAACTTTATAGACAAAAAGGAACAGGAAACGCCAGAGCGGGTAAATTGCGTACACCCGTAAGAGTTGGCGGTGGTGTTGCGTTTGGTCCTTTACCAAAAGATTGGACAAAACATATTCCTAGAAAGAAAAAACGTTTGGCTCTTAAACTTGCCCTTTCTCAAAAAGCAAAAGAAATGAAAATGGCTGTTGTTGAAGATATTCAAGTGGAAAAACCAAATACAAAATTCGCTTTGAATTTGATAGAAAAAATTGCACCCGAAAAAGGCAGAAAATTGGTTATCATCAAAGGTAGTGATAAAAATGTGGTAAAATCGTTTTCCAATCTTCAAAATGTGGAAACGGATAGAGCCGATCTTATTCATCCTTATGAAATTTTAAAAGCAAATTACATCATTTTTACGGAAGAAGCTTTAAAACAAGTGGGGGAGGTGTTTGAATGAAACATGTAAGAGAAATAATCATATCTCCTCTTATTTCCGAAAAATCCACAAATCTAAAATTGAATAATAATTGTTATGTTTTCAAAGTAAGCATCAATGCAAACAAAATAGAGATAAGACATGCAATAGAAAAGATATTCAATGTTAAAGTGGAAAAGGTAAATACCATAAGACAAAGAGGAAAAATAAAACGAATGGGTAGATATTCGGGAAAGAGACCCGACTGGAAGAAAGCAATTGTGAAACTTAAAAAAGGCGAAAGCATCGCTGAATTGGAAGTTTAGTGAGGTATAGATGGGAATAAAAAAATACAGACCAGTAACACCTACACTTCGATATAAAACCGGTTATACTTTTGAAGAAATAACCAAAACAAAACCTGAAAAGAGTTTATTGGCAAAAAGACATCAGAAAGCCGGTAGAAACAATCAGGGAAGAATAACCATCAGACATCGAGGTGGCGGACACAAAAGACACTACAGAATCATAGATTTTAAAAGAAATAAATATGATATTCCCGCAAAAGTTGCGGCAATCGAATATGATCCGAACAGAAGCGCAAGAATAGCATTATTGCACTATGTTGACGGTGAAAAACGTTATATCATAGCACCGCATGATTTGAAAGTGGGCGAAAAGATAGTTTCGGGTGAAAATGTGGAAGTAAAAGTTGGAAATGCTATGCCTTTGCACAGAATTCCTCTCGGTACGATAATTCATAATGTGGAATTAAAGCCCAAAAACGGTGCAAAAATCGCCAGAAGCGCAGGAACAAATGCACAGTTGATAGCAAAAGAAGGAAACTATGTTCATGTGAAAATGCCTTCTAACGATGTGCATATTATCAGAAAAGAGTGTTATGCCACAATAGGAAGAGTAGGAAACGAAGAACATAATAGTATTGTAATCGGAAAAGCCGGAAGAAAAAGATGGATGGGTATCAGACCGACCGTTAGAGGTGTTGCTATGAATCCTCATGATCACCCGATGGGCGGCGGTGAAGGAAAAACATCCGGTGGCGGACATCCCGTATCACCTTGGGGTGTATTGGCTAAAGGCGGAAAAACCCGTAAAAAACATAAATATTCCGATAAATACATAATTAAATCAAAAAAGAAAAAAAGATAAAAGGATAAATTAATATGGCACGTTCTATAAAAAAAGGTCCGTTTGTAGATGATTATCTTTTGAAAAAAGTGGCGGCTCTAAATGAAACGAATAAAAAACAGGTTATCAAAACATGGTCTCGCAGATCAATGATAATTCCGGAATTTATCGGACATACTTTTGCAGTGCATAACGGTAAAAAATTCGTAACCGTATATGTAACGGAAAATATGGTTGGTCATAAATTGGGAGAATTTTCTCCAACGAGAACATTTAGAGGCCACAAAGATAAAACAAAAGGGAAAAAGTAGTACAAGGGGATAACAGATGGAAGCTATAGCAAGAGTACGAAATTTAAGAGGATCAGCAAGAAAAGCTAGATTGGTGATAGATTTAATCAGAGGAAAATCTGTGCCTGAAGCGCAAAAGATATTGGCTTTGTCCCGACAAAAAGCGGCTTATCACATAAGAAAGCTTTTAAATGCGGCAATTGCAAACGCACAACAAAAAGAAGCTCATGTAAATATCGAAGAATTATATGTAAGCAGAGCTTTTGCAGATCAGGGTCCCGTGATGAAAAGAACCAGACCCAGAGCACAGGGAAGAGCAACTTTGATAAGAAAACAAACTTGTCATATAACTCTGGAAATATCCGATAAAGAAGAAGAAGGAGTAGATAATGGGTCAGAAAGTTAATCCGGTAGGTCTTAGAATAGGCATCAACAAAGAAACCGAATCGACTTGGTTTGCAAACGGTTTGGATTACGTGGACAAATTACATCAGGATTTACAGATAAAAAAATATATCTACAAAAGACTTAGTGATGCTATGATAGGAAAAGTAACCATTCAAAGAAAGACAAAATCGGTTACTATTGATATTCATACCGCAAGACCGGGACAAGTTATCGGTAAAAAAGGTGTTGAAATAGAAAAAATACGTAGCGAATTGAACCATATCATTAATAAGAACAGTAAAATAAACCATAATGTGTTTGTAAATGTTCAGGAAATAAAAAATGCTTGGCTCGATGCCAAATTAATCGGCGAAGAGATAGGCAGACAAATCAAGCAACGTGTATCATTCAGAAGAGCTATGAAATATGCTATCAGAAATTCTATGAGAAACGGTGCTCAAGGTATCAAGGTTCAATGCTCTGGTAGATTGGGTGGAGCGGAAATGGCTCGTACCGAAAGATATCAAGAAGGAAGAACACCGCTACATACATTGCGTGCCGATATTGATTACAAATTAACCGAAGTTACCACGACTTACGGTGTTATCGGTATCAAAGTATGGGTTTACAAAGGCGATATTCTTTAATTTCAAAAAGGAGATAACAGATGTTAGCACCAAAAAAAATAAAATATAGAAAACAACAGAGAGGCAGAAGAAAAGGTTTGGCTTATCGCGGTAGCACAATAAGTTTTGGCGATTATGCCATCATTGCTTTGGGCGATGCTTGGATAACCAGTCGTCAAATAGAAGCCGCTCGTGTTGCCATTACTCGTACAATGAAAAGAACCGGTAAGCTTTGGATAAGAATATTTCCGGATAAACCAATCACAAAAAAGCCTGCCGAAACAAGAATGGGTAAAGGAAAAGGTGCTCCCGAATATTGGGTGGCAGTAGTAAAACCGGGAAGAATACTTTTTGAATTTGAAGGGATTAATTCCGATTTGGCAAAAAAAGCATCAGAATTGGTAAATCATAAACTTCCCATAAAAGTAAAATTAATAGCACGTGAAGGGATAGAACTATGAAAGCAAGCGAAATAAGAGAATTAACAAAAGATGAATTGTTGCAAAAACTCGAAGATCTCAGAGAAGAATTATTTAATCTGAGAATGAGAAACGCAACAAATAATTTGGAAAATCCCAAGAGAATCAGAGAAATAAAAAAAGATATAGCCCGAATAAATACAATAATAACTGAAAAAGAGAGACAGGTTTCCTGATAAAAGAGGTAAAGAATGGCTAAAGAAAGAAGATTAACAAAAACGGGAATTGTAGTTAGCGATAAAATGGATAAAACCATTGTTGTTCGTGTGGAACGACAATTTAAGCACCCGTTATATAAAAAAATCGTAAGAAAGCATAAAAAGTTTAAGGCGCATGATGAGAACAACGAATGTAAAATAGGTGATGTTGTTCAAATTCAAGAGAGTAGGCCTCTCAGTCATGATAAGAGATGGATACTGAAAAAAATAATTGAAAGAAGTAAATAAGGGGTCTTAAAATGATACAAGCACAAACGATGTTAAATGTTGCAGATAATTCAGGTGCTAAAAAGGTAATGTGTATAAACGTATTGGGCGGTTCCAAAAGAAAATATGCTACCGTAGGTGATGTGATAGTGGTGGCTGTAAAATCTGCAATCCCCAATAGTAAAATAAAAAAAGGTTCCGTTCAAAAAGCGGTGGTTGTAAGAACTCATAAGGAAATCAGAAGAAAAGACGGTTCATACATCAGATTTGAAGATAACGCCGCAGTGATTATAGACGAAAAATTCGAACCTATTGCTACTCGTATTTTCGGACCGGTAGCAAGAGAATTAAGAGAAAAAGAATACACAAAGATAATTTCGTTAGCACCTGAGGTACTTTAGGAGAATGACTATGAAAAAGAAAGAAAAGAAAGCGAAAATGAGAATCAAAAAGGGAGATTTCGTAGTTGTAATTTCCGGCGAATATAAAGGTGTGAAAGGAAGAGTGTTAAAAGCTTTTCCCAAAACACAAAAAGTTATTGTTGAAAAGGTCAACTTTATAAAAAGACATACCCGACCCACTCAACAAAATCCTCAAGGCGGAATTATCGAAAAAGAAGCTCCTATTCATGTATCGAATGTAAAACTCTATAATCAAAAAATAAATGATGTTACCCGAGCGATTTTTATCAAATCCGGTGACAAAAGAATTAGAGTTTGTAAAAAAACAGGTGATGAAATCTAATGGAGACAGCTATGAATAGATTGGAAGAGAAATACAGAAAAACGGTTATTCCCGAAATGATGAAAAAGTTCGAATATAAAAACATCAACCAAGTGCCCAAAATTACCAAGATAAGCGTAAACATGGGTGTGGGTGAAGCTACGCAAAACAAGGCTCTTCTTGATGATGCCGTTGGCGAAATGATAGCAATCACGGGAAGAAGACCGATAATAACCAAAGCAAAAAAATCCATTTCAAACTTTAAGTTACGTCAAGGTATGCCTATCGGATGTATGGTTACACTTCGCGGTGAGATAATGTATGAATTTCTTGATAAACTTATCAGTATCGTATTACCGAGAGTAAGAGACTTTAGAGGAATGTCTCCTAAATCGTTTGACGGAAGAGGTAACTATTCTTTGGGCATCAAAGAACAAACAGTGTTTCCCGAGATTGAATATGACAAAATTAAAAAACTGAAAGGTTTGAATATTACAATTGGCACATCAGCTAAAACTGATGAGGAAGGCAGAGAACTATTAAGGTTCTTGGGTTTTCCGTTTAAAAAAAATTAAGTTGAGGTGAACTTTGGCTAAGAAAGCATTAGTTGTTAAACAAAAAAGAACACCAAAATTTTCAGTGAGAAAATATTCTCGCTGTAAGATTTGCGGTCGTCCCAGAGGTTATATAAGAGATTTCGGAATGTGTAGAATATGCTTCAGAAAACTTGCTTCCGAAGGACAAATACCCGGTATTAAAAAGGCTAGTTGGTAAAGGAGAAGATATGAGCGTAACAGATCCAATTGCTGATGCAATAACCAAAATAAGAAACGCATATCGTGCAAAACATAAATCGGTAACGGTAAATCACAGTAATATCGTGGAAGCGATTGTGAGAATTCTTGCCGAAGAAAATTTCATCAACAGTTATGAAATTATCGAACGAGATAAAGAAAAAAAGATATTAAGAAAA
>CAZUGB010000011.1:0-15959 GCA_964619925.1 uncultured Candidatus Cloacimonadota bacterium | reverse complement strand
AAGAAAAAAATTACAATCTTCCTTATGATATTCCGGCAAACGAATATCTTAATATTCAAGGGAAAAAAACATCTACAAGTAAAAATTACGCCATTTGGGTGGAAGATGTATTAAAAGATTTTGATAGTGAGCTTATTCGCTATTATCTTGCCGCCAATGCACCGGAGACAAAAGATACCGACTTTTCTTGGGAAGATTTTCAAAATAAGATTAATAACGATTTGGCAAATGTTCTCGGAAACCTTGCGCATAGAGTATTTAGTTTCGCAAAAAAGAATTATAACGGCATTTTGGAAAAACCCGAAAGACTTAATGAAAGTTCACAAAAATTGATAGATAACGTAAAAAATCTTATCCCTCAAATAGAAAGTGATTTTGGCGGCTACAAGGTTCGAAAAGCGGTAAAAAACATTATGGATATTGCTCGATTGGGAAATAAATATTTTGATGAGCAAACACCTTGGAAATTGATTAAGGAAGATAAAAAGAAAACGGAAGAAGTTTTGTTTGTATCTGCGGAGTTATTAAGAAAAATATCGATTTTATTTTCCCCCGTATTGCCGCAAAAAATGAAAGAACTTCGCTCTATGCTTTCTTTGAATACTGCACCGCTATGGGAAAATCTTTGTGAGATACCCGAAAAATTTGTTATTTCCGATATAAAACCTTTGTTTGTTAAAATTACTGACGAAGAAATAGCTGTCCAAATAGAAAAATTAAATCAAACCACCGCGGACAATGTGGAAGAAGTAATGGAGCATAAATCCTCGATAGATATAGAAGATTTTTACAAAATGGAATTAAGAGTTGGTAAGGTGATAAAAGCACAAAAGGTAAAAAAATCAAAAAAATTATTAAATCTCACCGTTGAAATAGGAAATGAAAAAAGAACGATTTTAAGCGGAATTTCCCAATCATATTCCCCTGACGAAATTATTGGTAAAAACGTTGTGGTTCTTTTAAATTTGAAACCTCGAAAAATAATGGGAATAGAATCCCAAGGTATGATTTTGAGTGCCGAATATAATGGATTTTTATCTCTGTTAACCACGGATAAAGATATAAAAAGCGGAAGCGAAATTTCATAAATAAGGAGAAATGATGAAAATTTATGAAGGTAAATTAACCGTTTCAAATCAAAAATTCGCTATAGTCATTAGTCGATTTAATGAATTTATCAATAATAAGCTTCTCGACGGAGCTTTGGATTGTTTGAAAAGACACAATGCAAAAGATAGTAATATAGATGTGTTTTGGGTACCGGGAGCTTTTGAAATACCGCTCACCGCTCAAAAAGTGGCATCCACAAAAAAATATGACGCTGTTATATGTTTGGGAACGGTTATCAGAGGCGCTACCCCGCATTTTGATTTCGTGTCGAATGAAGTAAGCAAAGGTATTGCCGCTGTGGGACTTAAAACCGAAATTCCGATTATTTTCGGTATTCTTACCACTGATACGCTTACGCAAGCCATTGAACGTGCCGGAACAAAATCCGGAAACAAAGGCTGGGATGCCGCATTGAGTGCTATTGAAATGGTTAATCTTTTCGGGAGTATTTAATGGGTTTACGCCGAAAATCAAGAGAACTGGCTTTGCAAACACTTTATTCTATCGAGTTTATTGAAAAACTTGATATGGATGCAAAAGATTTGTTGGAACCTTACAAAGAAAAATTTTATGAAATTGTGGAAAATTCCGATCATAAGGTAAACAACGCAATTGAAGAATTTGCACTGTCGTTAATTAAAGCCGTTCTTGAAAACAAAGAAGATATCGATAATAAAATTCAAGGACATCTTATTAACTGGACTGTGGAAAATATAGCAAATTTGGATAAAACGATTTTGCGATTGGGTATTGCCGAAATGATTTATATTCGAACGCCCTATCCGGTGGTAATTAATGAAGCGGTAGAAATTACAAAGCGTTATTCCTCCGATTCTTCTGCGAAATTTATCAATGGTATCTTGGATGCTATAAAAAAAGAGTTGGAAAATGAAAAAACTGCAGGTTAGCGTAGGAGTATTTGCCTACAACGAAGCATTCAATATCGCCAAAGTATTAAATGCCCTTTTAAATCAAAAACAAGATTTTATAAAAATATCCGAAATTATAGTGGTATCAAGTGCTTCTACCGATGGAACGGATGAAATCGTTTTGCAAATATCAAAAAAAAATCCCATAGTAAAATTAATTTCCGAAAAGGAACGAAACGGCAAATCTTCGGCAATAAACAAGTTTATTAAAGCCGCAAATTCGGATATTTTGGTAATAGAAAGTGCCGATACCATTCCTAACGAAGATTGTGTTCAAAGGATGGTTTTACCTTTTTTGGATGAAAAAATTGGTATGAGTGGCGGAAGACCGATACCCGAAAATAATCCCGATACATTTGTGGGTTTTGCAGTAACCATGATGTGGAGGATGCATCATAAAATGGCTATGATAAGTCCCAAATTGGGTGAAATGGTCGCTTTTCGCAAGGTCTTTGATCAAATACCCCCCGAAAGTGCCGTTGACGAAGCCAGCATAGAAGCTATTATCAGAGCGAAAGGTTATGACTTGTATTATGAACCGCAAGCGATTATTCATAACAAAGGTCCCGAAACGATTTCCGATTTTGTGAAACAGCGAAGACGAATTGCAGCAGGTCATCTGTGGCTGATTGATACGCAAAAATATGAGGTTGTCTCTCAAAAAAAAGGTCTATTGCTAACTCTGTTAATCGATGAAATTATCGCAAATCCTTTTAAAATTCATTTTATTGTCGGAACAATGATTTTGGAGGTTTTGGGAAGATTTTTGGGATATTATGATTATAAAATCAAAAAGAAAAATCCTTTTAAATGGGAAATGATTAAAACTTCAAAAAAATTAAAGAAGAGTTAATATGCTTGAATTATTACCTAAAATAGCGGCTTACAAAATGTTTAGAGCTTTTGGTTTTCCAAAAATTATGCCTATAAATTATACCGTGAGTTTGCTATATACCTGTAACTCGCGTTGTAAAACCTGTAATATTTGGAAAAAAAAGGCAAAAAATCTTACCTTATCGGAATATAAGGAAATATTCAAAAGTATCGGAAAATCGCCGTATTGGATTACATACAGCGGCGGAGAGCCTTTTTTGCGTGATGATATAGATGAGATTTGCATAGCCTCATACAAAATTTGTCGTCCCAAAATTATTAATATTCCCACAAACGGCTTATTGGGGGATAAAATCGTTAAAAAAGTTGATAAAATAGCCGCAAATTGTCCCAAAACAAATATTATCATTAATTTGTCCATAGACGGTATAGGAAGTCAGCATGATGAAATAAGACAAATTCCGGGAAATTTTGAAAAAGTTTTATATACCTTTAAAAAATTAAAAAAACTAAAACACAAAAATCTTTCCATAGGTATTCACTCGGTTATTTCAAAATTTAATGTGGAGGATTTTTCACGAATAGCCACTTATTTGATGAATTTAAAACCGGATTCATACATTACCGAAATTGCCGAAAACAGAGTGGAACTTGATACAATAGATAGCGATATTTCACCGAAACCGATTTCATACAAAGCGGCTGTGGATTTTCTCATTCACAGAATAAAACATACCAAATTCAAGGGAACAAATAGGATAACCCAAGCTTTTAGGATAGAATATTATGAGCTTGTAAAAAAGATATTAAGAGACAAAACTCAGGTAATACCATGTTATGCGGGAATTGCATCCGTTCAAATTTCACCGGACGGAGAAGTGTGGAGCTGTTGTATAAAAGCCAAATCCATGGGAAATTTGCGAGAAAACGGTTATAACTTTAAAAAGATATTTTATAATGCAAAATTTGAAAGGGAAAG
The DNA here is from genome assembly GCA_964619925.1 of uncultured Candidatus Cloacimonadota bacterium. Lineage (GTDB taxonomy): Bacteria > Cloacimonadota > Cloacimonadia > Cloacimonadales > TCS61 > CAZUGB01. Next base: position 12,107 of record CAZUGB010000011.1, on the reverse strand, counting down.
AAAATCGATAAAATCCAAAGAATGCTATTGTCCTTTGGCAAATGCAGCTTATACCAATATGCTTATGGACATTCCCACACTTTTCAGAGTGGCAAAAAGATTGATATTCGGGTTTAACAATGATTAAAAAAATAATTGCTTCTGAAAGATATAACAGCAACTTTATTTTTACCGATTTTTTTGAAAATCAAAGTATAAATATAGCGTTACTTTTACATCATACCAAAGACGGGGATTTTTATAAAAAGTTAAATAACGACATCTTGCAAGGCATATTAAATTTACGTTTGGATAATGTTGCACTTGATAAAATCGAAGATATTTTAAAAGAGTATTTTATTACTTTGAATTGGCAAATTAATTCCAAACTGAAACGAATACTAAAAGAGCAAGACGGAATATCTTTGTTGTTGCTTGTTATCGTGAATAATCATCTTTTTATGGTTCAATTCGGTAGGTTATTGGTAGCGATATCGGAAAATGAAAAACTTTTGGAATTCGGAAGAAGCTGGGAACATTTTAAGGTAAAAAACAGAAAAGAATTGAATTTATTAGGCTATGAAGATAAAGATATTGCCGTAAAGGTTTATAAAAAGAAACTTAGCGGATACAATAGAATTTTGGCCGTTTCTTCCGAAGTTGTGGAAAAAATCGATTTGAAAAATTTGGATATTTCCAAAACTGCGGATTATTTAAAATATCTAACCAAAGAACAAAAATTTTTATATCTACTCTTTGATATTATTTGTCATAAGGAGCTTATAAAAGAAAAAACAATACTGCGGAAAAGGATAAAAATTACACTTTTTATAATGATATTTTTGATTTTACTATCCACAAGTTATGTTTATTTCGGAAAAAACTGGCTTCAAAACAAACAGGAAGAACTAAAAGAAAAAAATAGCGAATATATCCGAAACGATTTGATGCAAAAATTATTGGATACGCAAAATCAGCTGCAAGATGTTGTAGATCAGATATTCAGCGGAAAGTTGGAGATAAAAATATTTTCCGATAAAAAATTGCGATTAAAAAAGAAATTATTTATAAAATTAAATCATCCTGTTACAGCCATACCGCTATTTGATATAAAAAATATCTATTTAATTCAAAAAAATAGGATAAAAGCGATAAATAAGTTAACCAAAAAGCATCAATGGGAAAGAACATTTAAATCACGAATAATCACTTCCGAATTAATCGATGCCAACAGAATGATAATAGCCACCCAAGATTCTTTGTATTGTATAAAAAGAAAAGACGGAGAAAACCTTTGGGTTAATGACGATGTTTCAACATTAAGAAATAAAAAAAATCTTTCCGATTTACATTTTGCCTTAAATGAATTTAATCAATTGGATAGTGGAGTAATTATTTCCGTTCGAGATAACAAAATAACATTTTTAAGTAATATTTCGGGCGAAGAAGTGGCAAGTTATGAATTTGATGAAAAGATAAAATTTGTTTCCGATTATGATAAAATTTTTAAATGTTTGTATGTGATTACGGATAAAAAAGTAATTAAATTGCGCATAATTGTAGAAATATAACAAATCAGAGGTATTATGACAAATTCAAAAAGATACGAAGGGATAAATTTTTGTGTAAGATGCGGACATAAATTGAGCTTACAAAATGATAGAGAAGGCAAAATTCGTCCGATTTGTGAAAAATGCGGTTGGGTTTATTACAAAAATCCGGTACCGGCGGCGGCTTGTGTGGTTTTTAATGAAAAAAATCAACTTTTGATAATAAAAAGAAAATTTGAACCTTCGGCAGGTGCTTGGGCATTGCCCAGCGGATATATCGAAATAGATCAAACACCTTCGGAAACATCGGTGGAAGAACTTTTGGAAGAGACTGGTTTGGTGGGAAAGGTAAAAAACTTTTTGGGATATTCCGTAGGTTCCTCTTCCGTTTACGAATCAATCATTTCATTCGGTTTTCTTTTGGAAAAAACCGGTGGAAACCTTGTTGCCGGCGATGATGCAACCGATGCGAAATTTGTGGATTTACACGATTTGCCCGATATTCCTTTTGAAGCTCATAAATATTTTATTAATCAAGCGTTAAGCATAAAAAATATGGAAACAAAATACAAAAATGTAAAATGGAGAGGTTAATATATGACTGAAATTTCAAAAAATTACGAACCGCAAAAAATAGAAAAAAAATGGTATTCATATTGGCTTGAAAAAAAATATTTTCATGCTGAAATAGATAAAAATAAAAAACCTTTCACGGTTTTGATACCCCCCCCTAATGTAACCGGTATTTTGCATATGGGACATGTACTTAATAACACCATTCAAGATGTTGTGGTGCGTTACAAAAGGATGACCGGCGTTCCCACTCTTTGGATTCCGGGAGTTGACCATGCGGGAATTGCCACACAAAACGTTGTGGAAAAACAATTGGCAAAAGAAGGTAAATCCAGATATGATGTGGGTAGAGAAAAACTTGTTCAGCTTATCTGGAAATGGAAAGAAGAAAAAGGCGGAAGAATAATAGAACAGCTCAAACAACTCGGTGCTTCCTGCGATTGGGACAGACAAAGATTTACAATGGACGAAAAACTTTCCGAAGCGGTGAAAGAGGTTTTTATTAGGTTGTATGAAAAGGGACTAATCTACAAAGGCAAAAGAATAATAAATTGGTGTCCGCGTTGTCATACCGCATTGGCAAACGACGAAGTTGACCACGAAGACGAAAAAGGATATTTATGGCACATCAGATACCCGTTTACCGACGGTAGCGGTTATTTGGTGGTAGCTACCACGCGCCCCGAAACGATGCTCGGAGATACTGCTGTTGCCGTTAATCCCAATGATGAAAGATACAAAAATATTGTAGGCAAAACGGTAAAATTACCGCTTACGGAAAGAGAAATTCCCGTGATTGCCGATGATTATGTGGATATGGAATTTGGAAGCGGTTGTGTGAAAATTACACCCGCTCACGATCCGAACGATTTCGAAGTGGGAAACAGACATAATCTGCCAAGATTATTAGTGATAGACGATTACGGGATAATGAATGAAAATGCGGGAAAAGAATTTGAAGGTTTGGATAGATTTGAAGCAAGAAAAAAAATAGTAGAAAAATTAAAAGAAGCCGGACTTTTGGATAAAATAGAAGAGCATGAACACAGCGTAGGTCATTGCTACAGATGTAATACAGTGATAGAACCCTATCTTTCCGATCAATGGTTTGTTAAAATGAAACCGCTTGCAGAACCTGCCATTAAAGTGGTAAAAGAAGGCAAGATTGAGTTTTTGCCCAAACGTTGGACCAAAATTTATTATAATTGGATGGAAAATATTCAGGATTGGTGTATATCTCGTCAGATTTGGTGGGGGCATAGAATACCGGTATATTACTGTGAAAAGTGCGGTGAAAAGGTTGTGGCAAAAGAAATGCCGGAAGTTTGCCCCAAATGCGGACATACTGGTCTTGTACAGGATGAAGATGTGCTCGATACTTGGTTTTCCAGTTGGTTATGGCCTTTTTCCACATTAGGTTGGCCGGAAAAAACCGAAGAATTGGATTACTTTTTACCTACTAATCTTTTGGTTACTGCCCCCGGTATTATTTTCTTCTGGGTGGCTCGTATGATTATGTCCACTTTGGAATTTGTGGATAAAATTCCTTTTGAAAAGGTGCTTTTACATGGTATGGTTTTGGATGAACAAGGAAGAAAAATGAGTAAATCCTTGGGAAATTCACCGGATCCGATAGATATTATTGAAGAATATGGTGCAGATGCTTTGCGATTTAGTATGATATTTAATACACCGCAAGGACAAGACAGTTATTATTCCAATTCTATAGTGGAAACAGGGCGAAATTTTGCAAATAAAATTTGGAATGCTTATCGCTACATAATGACTAATGCCGAAAATATAAAAGGCTTGCCCGAAAAAACAGCTTTAAAAACGGATTTAGCGGATAAATGGATTTATAGTCGTTTGAATAGTGTTATCGAAAAGGTTACGGAAAATTTTGAAAAATATCGTTTGAATGATGCCGCTTCTATTTTGATGGAATTTATTTGGAAAGAATTTTGTTCTTGGTATTTGGAATTGAGTAAGGATAAAATTTATAACGGTGATAAAGAAGAAAAATTAACGGCAAAATATATTCTTTTGGATGTATTACAAAATTCCATTCGACTGATACAGCCACTTATGCCTTTTATAGCGGAAGAAATTTGGCAAAATTTAAAATCCGTGTTTCCCATAGATGAAGAATCCGTTGTTATTGCAAAGTACCCCGAATTTGATGCGTCTATGGTTGACAAAACAGTAGAAAATAAAATGTCGCTTATTCAAGAAGCTATTACGGTTATTAGAGGGTTAAGGAAACAAATGAACATTTCTCCTGCCAACGAAGTAAATATCTTAATTGAATCCGAAAAAGAAAATGCTTTCTTATTGGAAAATAAAAAATATTTTACAAAGTTGGCAAAGGTTAAAGATTTAAAAGTGCAAAAATCAATAGAAAAACCAAAATCGTATATAGCCGGAATTGCCTCCGAATTAAAAATATATATGCCTTTATCGGGGGTTATTGATACCGAAAAAGAAAAAAAACGACTTTCCAAACAAGCGGAGAAATTATCAAAAGAACTTATGAGTATAGAGCGAAAGTTGAATAATGAAAAATTCATTTCAAAAGCTCCTGAACACATCGTAGCAAAAGAAAAAGAAAAATTTAACGAAGTTAAGGAAAAATTGGAAAAAATTAGCGAGATAATTCAAAATCTTTGATACGGGAGGTAATATGAAAGATGATTTTAATGAAACGGACGCAGAAGAATTAACGCAAGAAGAATTAAAGAAAATAAAAGAAAAGATTATACATAATCCCGATGAAATTAAATTCAAATTTTATGATAAATTTAGAAAGAAAATTACGGAAAGATTAAAAAAATTTGCCGGAGACAAACGAGCCAAAGGATTTGAATATATTTTTGCTTTGCCTGATTTTTTTATGATGCTTGTTCGTCTTATGTTCGATGATAGGGTCGATAAAACGGAAAAGGCTTTTATAAGCGGTATAGTGGCATATCTGATTATGCCTTTTGATATTATTCCCGATTTTATACCCGTTTTTGGATATATTGACGATATGATGCTTATTGCGTTCGGTTTGGATAGTTTGTTAAAACATGTAGAGCGACAGGTATTTATTGATAATTGGAGTGGCGAAGGTGATGTTTTTGTATTGATAGAAAAGATAATTCACAAAACGTCTGAGTTTCTTAATAAAAACATCATTGAAAAAATAAAAACAATATTAGAGAATTTAAAAAAATGAAAAAAACCAAATTGCTTATTGCCAGTGGAAACAAGGATAAAATAAAAGAAATAAAAGAACTTTTGAGTGATTTGCCATTGCAACTTCTCACAAAAGATGATTTTTCGGATTTTCCCGACGTTATAGAAGATAAAGATACAATTGAAGGAAACGCAAAGAAAAAAGCCACAGAAATAGCTAAAAAATATAATCTCCTATCATTGGCTGACGATACGGGCTTTTTTGTAAAGGCACTAAACGGAAAACCGGGTGTGTATGCCGCAAGATATGCAGGCGAACATTGTTCATATCAAGATAATAGAAATAAAATACTAAAAGAGATGAAGGGAATAGACGAACGGGAAGCATATTTCGAAACCGTGGCGGTTTTGGCTGATAGAGAAAAAATTATTGCCGTAACTTCCGGTAGGGTCTATGGAGAAATATCAAGGGAAGAAAAAGGCATCAAAGGTTTTGGGTATGATTCTATATTTATAGTAAAAAATGTAGGTAAAACTTATGCGGAAATGAGTGAAAAAGAAAAAAATAAAATTAGCCATAGGGCTTTGGCTTTGCAAAAGATGAAAATAGAACTTATTAAGTTTTTGAAACTTTAAAATAAAATTGACAATAAATTCGCATTTTAAAAATGGATAAAAAAAATTTAGGAGTTGTAAATGAAAAAAATTTCTGTATCTCCCGAAGGTAAAGAATATCAATTACCAACAAATGAGGAAACTTTAAAAGAAAATAAGATTTTGGAAGAAATTACCAAAAAAAATCGAGAAAAAGGTAGAAAAATAGTTACAGTGCAGGGAATGGGATTTGTTGGTTGTGTAATGGCGGCTGTAGTAGCAGATGCCACAGACGAAAACGGAGAACCTTATTATTTTGTTCACGGTCATCAAAGACCTTCGGCAAGATCATTTTGGAAAGTTCCCGTAATTAATGAAGGTATTGCGCCGGTTAGTTCGTCCGACCCGGAAATACCCGTTATTTTTAAAAGAACCGTAAAAGAAAAAGAAACTTTAAGGGCAACTTGGAGCAACTTGGCTTATGAATTGGCCGATATCGTTGTTGTGGATATTCAACTTGATGCAACAAAACCTTCATTCGGAGAAGCTGAAAAAGGTTACTGTGATTTGTCGGCATTTAGAAGCGGTATCAGAACTCTGGGAGAACATATCAGACCGGATTGTTTGATTTTAGTGGAAACTACGGTGCCCCCGGGAACATGCGAAAACGTAGTAAAACCTATCATTGAAGAAGAATTTACCAAACGAGGCATAGACATAAAAGAAAATCCTCCGCTTATTGCTCACTCATACGAAAGAGTTATGCCCGGCTCAAAATATGTTCGCTCAATAAGAGATTTTTGGCGAGTTTATTCGGGTGTAAACCAAAAAAGTAAAGACCTTGCAAGAGAATTTCTTACAAATGTAATCGATACAAAAAATTATCCTTTGACAGAACTTGAAAATACAAACGCATCGGAACTTTCTAAAGTTATGGAAAATACTTATCGTGCCGTGAATATAGCATTAACGCTTGAATGGGCTAAATTTGCCGAAAAAATCGGGGTAAATTTATTTACCGTGCGAGATGCCATTAGAATGCGAAAAGGAACGCATGATAACTTGTTACGTCCCAGTCTCGGTGTAGGCGGATATTGTCTTACAAAAGATCCGGTGCTTGCAAATTGGTCTATGAAATCACTGTTCAATGTGGACGGCTCACTGGATTTTGCAATTAATGCGGTTAATACAAATGATACCATGCCCCTTCATACATTAGAATTAATCAAAGAAGAATATCCCGAATTAAAGGACTTGAATGTAGCTGTTCTCGGCGTTTCATATTTGGAAGATCTTGGCGATACCAGACATTCACCTACTGAAATTTTGGTAAGACAATTAAACGGTGAATGGGCAAATGTAAAAGTGGACGATCCCTATGTTTCCTATTGGGCGGAAATCGATAGTTATGATATTGGTAAAAATCCTTATGAAACCGTTAAAGATGCCGATGTAATAGTGTTTGCAGTAGGACATACCCAATACAAAAACATCGATCCTGAAAAATTGGTAAAAGATTTTAAAAAGAAACCTCTTATTATCGATTGTTCCAATTTCCTATCGGATGAAAAAATAAAGAAATTCAAGGAATTGGGCTGTAAAGTCAAAGGGGTTGGCAAAGGTCATATTAAATATTTGTAAATTTTTTTAAAAACCGCTTCGGCGGTTTTTTTCTTTTATGGAGGTGTTATGAAAAGATATTTTTTTGTTTATCTTATTTTTTTGTTTATAGTTGTAAATTTATTTTCAAATCCCGTTGATAGTTTTACGGCTAGAAATACGGCTTTTCAATGGTTATCAAATTCCGTTTCTTCCGATAAAAATCTTTATATTGACGAGGTAAAACCTATTATAAAGAATGATGTTACTTTGTGGTATCTTATTACGCTAAAACCACAAGGATTTATCCTAATATCAGCGGACGATTCGGCTTATCCCGTTTTGGGTTATTCGTATAAACATAATTTTGAATATCCTATAAAAAGTCCCGAAGTCAAATATTGGATGGGTATATACGAAAAAGAATTAAAATACATCATCAGCAATCGTATAGACAATGAATCCACAATAAAGTTTTGGAAAAGTATTGAAAACGGGGATTTATCGTTTGCAAAATCCGATAGAGATGTATCACCGTTAACGCAAACTTTATGGAATCAAGGGCAATATTACAATGAACAGTGTCCTTATGATGCTTCTTCCACAGCGGGGAATAATCATGTTTGGGCCGGTTGTGTAGCCACAGCAATGGCTCAAGTGATGAAATTTTGGTCATATCCGTCTCATGGAACAGGTTCGCACAGTTATAATGAAGATGACTACGGAACACAATCAGCCGATTTCGGAGCTACTACGTATAATTGGTCGGCAATGCCCAATAGTCCAAGTAGTGTGATAAATGATGTAACCACGTTATTATATCACCTTGGTGTATCCGTTGAAATGGATTATGGCCCCGACGGTTCGGGAGCATGGCTAAGCGATGCAGTATCATCATTAAAAACATATTTTGATTATAACAGTGATGCCCAAATGGTTTGGAAAAGCGATTATTCCACCACGGATTGGGAAAATCTTTTAAAAGCCGATTTGGATTTGGGAAGACCTATTTTATATCGCGGACAAGGTAGCGGAGGAGGTCATGCTTTTGTGTGTGACGGTTATGAAGGGACAAATCATTTTCATTTTAATTGGGGATGGTCCGGTTCGGCAAACGGGTACTATTATTTAAATAATTTAAATCCCAATGGTCATAATTACAGTGATTATCAGGGTGCCGGTATTCATATTTATCCTAATTCGAGCGGTTCCTTTCCCGCACCTACAAATTTAACGGCTACTTTCTCTACAGATAGGATAAATTTAAGTTGGGATGCACCGTCAAGAGCCTTATCTTCATATAAAATTTATAGAAACGGTTCGTATTTGGCTTCAACGACTTCCACCAATTATTCAGATACGGCGATTTCGGCAGGTCACAGATATACTTATTATGTTACAGCGGTTTATACTTCGCCGGACGGAGAATCCGCAAATTCGAATACCGCATATTCGGCATATCCTTTGGATTTACCTTATTCAACCACATTTAATAATACTGACGGTTGGTGGCAGGACAATACAAATTGTTCGGATAGGTGGGCAACTTCTTCCTCTTCAAATGCAGGCGGTTCTTCACCGGAATTAAAAGCATCATGGGAAAATACTAATCCCGCTACTTCAAGATTGGTTTCTCCGCCTCTTAAAACTCAAAATCTGGAAACTCTAACCCTTAATTTCAAACATTTTTATGATTATTATAGTTCCAGTAGTATTGCTATAAAAATTCAGTCCAGTTCGGACGGAGAAAATTGGACGGATGAAACATGGCAATATATAAATCCTTCTTCCAATATCGGACCGGAAGATGTAACTACCACAATAACTCATAATTTGGGAGATATTACGTATATTGCTTGGGTTATTACCGGCAATTTGTATAATTTTGATTACTGGTATCTGGATAATGTAAATATTACCACACCTCCACCCGTGTTATCCTATACTCCGGCATCATTAAATTTCGGAAATGTTGAAATAAACACTTCATCCGTTTTACAATTTACAATATCAAATACGGGCGATAATCCTTTGAGCGGAGATATTACCACACCCTCCGATTTTTCGGTGGCAGAAGTAACAAGAGACGGCAGTACCATAAAAAAAGCTCTTAGAAATACTTTATCATATACAATAGGTAAAGGTAATAGTAAAACTTACAATGTTACATTTTCACCAACAGCGGAAAATACTTATACCGGAAATATCCAAATCACTTCCAATGATCCGAATAATTCCAGTGCGACAATTTCCGTTCAAGGTGTGGGAGTAGCGGCTGATATAAGTTATTCACCCTCTTCATATTCGATTTCTATGGAAGCAAACACTACAAAGGATAAAATATTAACTTTAACAAATCAGGGACAAGCCGATTTGAATTATTCAATATCCGCTCATTCCACAACATACAGAACAACAATCACCGTTTATCCGCAAAATGCAAACGATTGGACCGGAACAACCGATGGAAATACGAAATTGGAACATAGTTTGGTAAAAGGTTATAACAATCAAGACGGATGGATGAAGTTTGATGTTAGTTCCATTCCCGACGGTGTAACAATAAATTCGATAGAGTTTCACGGCTATGTGAATGCCACATATTGGCCTTATTGGTCGATTACGCCATTGTCGGTAGATCCGGTAACCGCCACCGCTTCGGAATTATATAGCGATATTAACGGTGAGATTGATTCGGGATATTACCTTCATAGTAACGAATCTCAAAGCTTCGCTACGGGCTGGCATGTTTATACTTTGGTAGGTAATGCGAATCAGGATTTGCAGAACGCCTTATCATCGGATTATTTCGCTATGGGAATAGCTTCCAGAGATAACAGCACGCAATATTATATTTATTTTGACGGTTGGAATGAAACCAATAGACCGTATTTGGTAGTGGATTATACAATAGAAGTGCCTTGGATAAGGATTAATAATTCTTATTTTTATAGCGGAACCGTTTCACAGGGAAATAGTCAGGACCTAACCATCACTTTTGATACAGCGGGGATGTCCAACGGATCTTATACGGCTAATCTTGTAATCAATTCCAATGATCCGGATGAAAATCCCGTAACCATACCCGTTTCTTTGAGCGTAGAAAATTTACCCATAATATCAGTTTCACCTACCACGCTTAATTACGGAGATGTGTATGTGGGGTCACCCGTTACAATGCAATTTACCATACAAAATACGGGACATGCGGTTTTGAACGGCGATATTCAGTTAATAAACGGCTATCACTTATCATTGCCCTCCAAAGACGAGGATTATCACTATTCCATCTCTGCGATGAGTAGTCAAACTTTTGATTTGCAATGCGATCCTCAATCTTCGGGGAGCTATAACGGTACAATAGTAATAACTTCAAATGATAATGATAATCCCACAGAAGAGATAAGCGTAACTGCTAACGGATTATATCATGCAATAATGACAGTGAATAAGGATTCGCTTTATTTCGGTAATGTATTATTAGGTGAATATGTTTCAAAAACATTTACGATAACCAATAACGGAGATGAAAATCTAACGGGAGTTATCACGCCAATAGAAGAGTATTACGTTCAGGAAAATACATCAAGACAGAAAAAAGATAATCCGGCAATCAGGGATACCTTGCATTTTAATATTCCGTCACATCAAAGTAAAGAATACATCGTTTATTTTTATCCGAATGTAACAGGTGAGAAAAGCGGAAATATCACATTTACAAGCAATGATCCATATAATAATCCGCCACAAATAGCCGTTTACGGTATCGGATATTTAAATCCGCCTCAAAATGTAACAATTAGCATAGAAAACGATAATGTAAAATTAAATTGGGATTATGACAGCAGAGTATCCACCTATCATGTGTATGCTTCCGAAAGAGCTGACGGCGGTTTTGTGGAGATAGGCACCATTCCTCGTCCCCCATTTACCATTTTAAACGGAACGACCGATACAAAGAAGTTCTATAAAGTAACGGCGGAATAACAAAAATGAAATATAGCGGGAATTTTCCCGCTTTTTTATAAATATCAAAATTAATTTAAAATTATGTTAAATTCAAAAAGATTGACTAATAACACCTTTTTTATTAAATGGTGTCAAAATTTATTTAAGGAGAAGTTATGAAAAAACTTACGGTATTTTTTATAGTCTTAATGGCTATGGTTATTTTATTTTCGGGATGTGAAAAAAAACCTACATCTTCAGATCCCAATGATGATAATGCAAATTTGGATCCCACTAATTTTGATTATTATGCTTACATTATAAACACTACTAATAACGGGAAAGATTATTCTTATGCAGTGTATATTCTCAGTGAGAAATCGGATATTACATCAGCTGAATTTTATGTTGAAGGCGAACAAGTGCAATTGGCTTATCAACCTTATCTTGGTGGTTGGATAGGAACCGATATGGCATTACAACCTGACCACACATATTCATTTCAAATAAAAATTAATGAAAGCAAATATTCTAAAACATTTTCATTAAAATTGCCGGTTGCACCTGTAGTAAATTGGCCGGAAACAATTGATCTTAACACCGACACAAATGTTTCATGGACATTGCCTTCAAATGCCATGTATCAAGAATTCGAGGGAGATGCTTATAAATGGGAGACGGATAGTT
>CAZUGB010000010.1:0-4490 GCA_964619925.1 uncultured Candidatus Cloacimonadota bacterium | reverse complement strand
AACATTGAAAAATATATAATCCCGATTTACTTTATACGAATATAAGAGATCATCAATTAAAATCGAATCTTTTAATGTAAAACCATTATTTGCCAAATCAATAATTTTTATTTTATTAAACGGTGAGTTAAAGGCATCAACCGCTTCGGTAGTGTATAAGGAGTCACCGATAATATATGATGGATATGTAGAAATAAAGGTATTATTTCTTAATCTTTTTTCCAAACTTATATCTCCCGCTTCGTCAATTTGATATTTATTTATAAATTCCTGTTGTCTTAAGAATAAATTATTATTTCGGGATTTTAGATCACACATATTCCAAGAGGATGTAAGTATATTTCTATCATATTGAAAATCGGATATTTGCCCGAATAATACAATAGGCATTAAAATGAATAAAAAGAATAATTTTTTCATAATTTCTCCCTACAATATTTGAAAAGCATTTAAAAATTATTGTCTTTTTTTGTCAAAAAAAAAGAGAGAAAGAGTTTTGCTAACTTGATAAAACAAAAAATATCGTGTTTTTATGCAATATCGCTATCTTTTTATATTTTAGACAATTACATTTCTAACTCGGGTTTATGAAAAATCATAAAAAAAATTAATAAACCTCTTGACATCAAAATGTTATAATTTTATTCAGTTTAAAAATTTATATATTAATTAGGAGTAAGACTTATGTCATCATTAAGTAGTTTTTTTTCCAACGATATAGCAATAGATTTGGGTACGGCAAATACCCTTGTTTATAGAAAAGGTAGCGGTGTGGTAATAAACGAACCTTCCGTTGTAGCATTATCAAGTGATAATAAAAGAATTATTTCCATGGGTTTTGAAGCTAAAAAGATGCTTGGCAAAAATCCCGAAGAAGTTAGAGTGATAAAACCGCTAAAAGACGGAGTGATAGCTGATTTTCAAGTTACCGAAAAGATGTTGCGAAAAATTATTTATCGCGCGCAACCGCAAAGATTTCACGTTAAACCGCGTGTTTTGGTGTGTGTGCCTTCGGGTATCACGGAAGTGGAAAAAAGAGCCGTGCGAGATAGTGCAATACATGCAGGTGCCAGAGATGTACATCTTGTGTCGGAACCAATAGCGGCGGCAATCGGTTCGGATTTACCCATAAAAAAACCGCAAGGTAATTTGGTTATGGATATCGGCGGCGGTACCACCGAGATAGCTATTATTTCATTGTCTCACATTGTGGTACACACTTCCATTAGAATCGGCGGTGACAAAATGGATCAGGATATTGTTAATCATCTTAGAAAAAAGAATAATATTTTTGTAGGTATTCAAACGGCTGAAGAAATAAAAAAGACCATTGGTTCGGCGTATCCCTTGGAACCGGAATTGAAGATGGAAGTAAACGGCAGAGATATAATTTCCGGCTATCCCGTTACCGTGGAAATCTCTTCCGAAGAAATACGAGAAGCCATTTCCGAAACGGTTTCGTCCATGATTGACGCAGTAAAAAGGTTATTTGAAAAAACAGCACCCGAGCTTGCCGCAGACATAGCGGATAGAGGCATTATTCTCACCGGCGGTGGCGCTCTTTTAAAAGGATTGGACAAAAAAATTATGGAAGTGGTGGAATTACCGGTTCACACCATGCCCGACCCCTTGAAATGCGTTGTTAAAGGCACCGGAAAAATTTTGGAAAATATCGATCATTACAAAGATGTTATGATAAAGAAAATTGAAGACTAATAGTGCGTTCTCGCTATCTTTTTATTATATTGTTCGTTTTGAATGTCTTCTTTTTTATGGGGGGCAAAAATAAACGGGTAAAAAAAGCCGATTTGTTTTCCGGAACAGTTTTCTATCCCTTTATTGAAAATATTAATAATTTTAGGAAAAACAAAGATTTAATGCTTGAAAACGCAATGCTAAAAAATACGATTGCGGCAAATACGATAAAAATTAACATCCTAAAAACCAAATTGGATAAATACAAAGATATTTCCGGCTTGAATTTGGACAAAACATATGATTACAAAATTGCAAACGTGATAGGTTATCAAAACTCTTTTCTTGAAAAAACCCTTCTTATAGACAAAGGGTATTATGATAATATCAAAAAGGATATGCCCGTTTTGGATTATTTGGGAATAATAGGAAAAATTATAACCGTGGCAAAAAATTATTCGGTGGTTTTACCCTACACAAATTCAAATTTTCATATTAGCGTGATGATTTCAAAAAATAATGAACAGGGTATCTTAAAATCAAAAATAGGCGGGGAAATTTATGTGGATTATCTTTCTTTGGATTCCGAAATTTCAATAGGTGATACCGTAATAACATCAAATCTTTCAAAGATATTTCCCGAAGGTTATCCGGTAGGTGTGGTGGAAAAAATATCAATATCAAAAGATAAGATGCACAAAATTGCCAAACTTAAAATGTTCAATAATCCGAACGCACTCAAAACGGTGGTGATACTTTTTTATCAGAAGGAGGACAATTATGAATAAAGATTCAAAAGAATCGATTGTGGAAATAGACGGACAAAAATATCTTAGAATTCCCGTAAAAACACATATCCTTACCCCAAATGACGATATGGCACAAGTAATTTTGAAATACGCAAAGGATATTATGAAAGAGGGAGATATTATTAGCATTAGCGAGTCACCAATGGCTATCACGCAAGGCAGAGCAATTCCGATAAAAGATATAAATCCCGGAATATTAGCAAAAATCTTATGGCGATTTGTAAAAAAAGTACCTTACGGAACAGGTTTGCGATCACCTTATAGTATGCAATGCGCCATAGACGAAGCCGGAGCATTAAGAATTTTGTTTGCGGCGGTTGTAGGAGGCATAGGTAAACTTTTCGGAAGAAGCGGTGATTTTTACAGAATAGCCGGAAAACAGCCCGCCCTGATAGATGCCGCATTCACTTCGCCGGTTCCACCTTATGACAAATGTGTGATAAAAGGACCCAAAGAACCTGAAAAAGAAGCTTGGAGGATAAGTAAAATAATAGGAAACGATGTGGCAATAATGGATATAAACGACATTGGCGGTTCATGGGTGATAGGTCATACCAAAGGCGTGGATAAAGAACTTTTGCAAAAAATTATGAAAGATAATCCGCAAGGACAAAATGACGAACTTACCCCGATTTGCATTATTAGAAAAGTATGAAATATGTTAAATTAACTCTTTTTGCTTTTTTGGTTCTCTACGCACAAATTTTACTGATTCCTTCAATAGGATTTTTTAATAATTATCTTAATATCATTTTACCGTTTGTAATATTGCTATCCGTAAAATCCCATGAAAATTTTGCTTTGATAATAACCTTTTTAATAGGTCTTTTATATGATGTATTGTATCCGCTCACATTCGGTTTAAACGGTATGATTTTTTTGATAATTTCTTTCGTGCTAATAAACTATAAATCCTATTTCAATTTTAATCAATTTCTTATAACTTTACTTATCTCGTTTGCCGTAAATATCTTGTATTACATTACCCTGTTTTTGTTTTATCTTTTTTCAGGTGAAAAAAATACACTTTTATCCGTTTCATTTTTATTGTCGGTTGCGTTAAATACCATTTTCACCACATTGCTTTTTTTTGTTTATTCTTTTTTAATAAAATTAAAACTAATCGTGGCAAATGAACAATAAATCGCTTTTGATTCGCATCGTGATATTTGTTTTTTTTATTGCTCTCGTATTAAGTTTGATTAATCTTCAAATAATTAAATATCCCAAATACAAAACCATAGCGGAAAAAAATTATATCAGAATCCAAACCATAGAAAGTGTACGCGGAGAAATTTTCGATAGAAATTACAGACCGATTGTTACAAATGTTCCCACGTATGATTTATACATAGTTCCCGGAAGAATAAAAAACAAAAAGAACGTTTCCGAATTTGTGTCCGAAACGCTAAATGTAAACGAAAAAATAATCTCGGATATTATTCGTAGAAACAGATTTCGTCTTTATAATGAAGTTTTGTTAAAAAAAGATATTTCTTTTGATAATCTGTCTGTAATTTATGAAAATCTGAATTATTATCCTTCTTTGGTCGTGAAAACGGGTTTCAAAAGAAAATACGCATATAATAACCTTTTTACAGGGTATATTCACCAAATAAGCAAATCGGAATACAAGAAACACAAGGGTTATTCCATAAATAGTATGATAGGAAAATCGGGATTGGAAAAATACTACGAAAAAATTTTAAAAGGTAAAAACGGGAAAAGAATTTTGCAGGTGGATTCCAAAGGCAATAATTTGAGTTTTTTTAAAAATAATCCCGAAATAGAAGCCGTAAACGGCAAAGAGCTTATCTTAACAATTGATAACGACCTTCAAAATTTTGTAAGGGAGATTTTTCCAAAAGACAAAACCGGGGCTATCGTGATAATGAATGCAAAAACCGGAGGAATCTTAGCCTACGTAAGCTTTCCGGATATTGATCAGAACATTTTTTCCAAAAATATTCAAAAAACTACGTGGGA
>CAZUGB010000009.1:0-23407 GCA_964619925.1 uncultured Candidatus Cloacimonadota bacterium | reverse complement strand
ACATAAAAGACTTTATAAAAAATGTTATAAATAATTTGACAAAATATCTTGAAAAAGATTTTAGAAAATAAAAAAAATAGATAGGCGGGATTAAACCCTTAGAATAAGGAGGATACATTGAGCCCTAAGAAAAGTCTTGGTGAAATTTTAGAAAGAATTATACTTGATGTTGAAAAGATCAAAGGTGCTGCCGCTGTAGCGGAAGACGGAATAGTTTTGGCTGATGTTAATATAGATGACCCTGATAATATCGGAGCAATATCGGTATTTATCGGGATGACCGGTAATTATATCGGCGAAACACTTGGAATTGGGCGAATGAAAACCGGAATTGTAGATATCAAAGGTGAAAAACTTCTTATTTTTAACGTAGAAGATTTTTTAATAGGAATCCTTTTAGAACCCAAAGCATCAGCGAGATTTACGATATCAGAAGTAAGTGCAATTTTAGAAGAAGAATTTAATATGTAATAGGGGGATTAAAAGATGATAGAAAAAGCATTAGCTGACTTAAATAAAGTAGCAAAAGTTTTCGGTTCTTTTGTAAATAATGATAACGACGAATTAATCGCATATAATATGCCAGACAGTTTTACACCTAATATGCTCAAAGAAGCCGGCAGAATCTCGCTTCAGGGTTTTCAGGGAATAGAAAGCACCGGTTATCAGGTAAGTAGAATTGATTTGGAATTTGAAGAATATAGATTGATTAATACAAGAATCAAAGGTGGAATTATATCTGTTCTTTGTTCAAAAAACATTTCATTACCTTTGCTTAATCTTACATTTAATGTAATTTCCAGAAAAATAGAAGATGCTCTTAATTCCGGTAATGTGCAACCTGTATCCGTTAAAACGGAAACTCCCAAACCTGCCGCTCCCAAGGTAGAAGAAAAGCCGAAAGTAGAAGAAAAACCAGCACCGAAAGTGCAAGAGACAAAACCGCAAGAAAAAGTAACGGAAAAACCCGAAGAAAAGGTGCAGGAAAAATCAAATTCCAAATATGTATCCAAAGTTTTCTTTGATATGTTAGAAGAAGAATTTACAAAAAAAATCGGTCCTATGGCAAAATTTATCATAGACGATTATATTGATGAAATGGGAGAAAACAGATCAAAATTTCCGCCGACAAGGGTTAATGAATTAATCACAAAGATTAGTACTGAAATTGATAAAAGAACCGAAAGAGGCAAATTCAAGCAAAAAATGAAAGCCGCTTTCGAAAAGCTTAGCAAATAAAATTATTTTAACACCAGCGTGCTGGTGTTTTTTTATTTTTAACGGGTGGGAAAGATAATGAAAACAACTTTGGAAAAAAAGTTATATAAAAATTTAATTATCACGATTTTGATAGTGATAATTTCCGTAGCTGTGTCAATAGCACTTTTGGCAGGTATAATCAGTCAGCTTACCACATTGAAATCAGGCAAAATGAAATTAGCTCTAAAAGTGTATGAAATAGGAGAAACCTTACAGGCAAAACAATATTATCTAAAAGATATATTTATGAGTTTTGGAAACAGCAAAAGGATAAAATCATCATATAATTCATTTAAAAGAAGACAACAAGCTTTGGAAAATTTAATGAAATATGTAGAAATGAAAATATCACACCTTGACGGAGCGGATAAAAAAATATTCGGTGATGCATATTTGGAGCTTTATAAGAAAATTACTCAAATTAATAAAATGCAAAACAAGATTATAGCCGCCGTAAGAGATGCCGATTACCAAACGGCTTTAAAATTATACAAAATGGCTTATAATACCGATAAAAACGATTTGGAAAAAAGTATAGGCACATTTTATAATATAGTAAAAAATCAAACCGAACAGGTGGAAGCATTAACAAAAGGAAAATATTCGTTTATACTTATAATTAATATCCTTACTTTTTTGATATTTGTAGTGGTGGCAATCAAGGTAATCAGCTCTGTGTCAAAAGATTTGGCATATTTATATAAAACCGCTATTGATATTAGAAAAGGAAACATCGATAATCCCATTAGCTTGGATTCCGAAGACGAATTTGGTGAATTGGCAATAGCTTTGGAAAGAATGAGACAAAGCATACAAAAATCAAAAAAACTATTGGAAAAGTTGGATTCACAATGAAATGGAATAATATAGGATTTAAATTAAAATTTACCTTTATTGTTATTTTCGTGTTATTGTTTTTAACTTTGGTATTAAGTGTGTTTTCTTTGAATAAATCCATAAAAAGTGTAGAAAAGGTTATCTTAAAAAACCAAATGTTGCAGTTTAATTTGTTGGATCTTAATCAGAAATTGTTAGAAGAGATTAATTTGGTAAAAGATATCATAGTTCTTGGAGACAACGACATATTTTACAAGAAAAAATTTCAAAAGTATAAAAAATACAGTTCACTTATAGATAGAAAAATTAATGAAATAATCCAAAATTATAATGCTATCCAAGATATGGCTAACCAAGATTTGAAAAAAGAAATTACGAGCTTACCGAACTACAAAAAAAATATAGATGAAATATTGGAAAAAGTGATAAGCATATATAGGATAAAGGGTAAAAAAGAAGCTATAAATTATTTGTTCACTCATCCCATAACAAAATATTATATTAAAGTTAGTCATATTGCGCCTCTCAATAGAAGAATATACGATAAAATTTTTGAAGATGCAATTAATAAAAAACAAAATACAATATACGCCATAGCCGTTTTCTTTGTTATCGTTATCTTGGTTGCGGTGTTTTTAACTAATTACACTGTTAAAAAGTTTACCGAAAATACCAAATATCTTATTAATTCCGCCGAACATATGAGTTTGGGTAATTTGGACGAAGCAATTGAAACGCAGTCCAATGACGAACTGGAAGATATTGCAAAAGTATTTGAATACCTAAGGTTAGAACTTAGAAAAATAACGGAAAAAATCAAAGAAAAGAAAAAATATTGATAATTTTTTAAGAGATGCTAAAAATTTGGCATCTCTTTTTTTTGCAGTTTACCCTCGAAGCATTGTAGCTATTTTTCGATTCTATCATAAATTAAATCACCTGCGGGTAATATTACAAGTTTATCAATTGTGTATTCCAAAGCCACCACACTTACAAGGTATAAGAAAACAATATGGAAAAACGTGTTGATACTTAATACTGAAAAAACATAATAAGAAAGAATGTTCAGTTTGATTAAAACAAAATTAATAAGTTGAAGTATAAATAAATAAAAAAATCCCAAACTCATCACAGAGAAATAAAATATGGCATTTTCATATCTAAAAATTTGATTAATTGTTATTTCGTTTATACCTAGTGATTTGATGATGCCAAGCTCTTTTCTAAGTTGGAAAATATGAATGTAAAAGCTGTATTTAATAAAAACCAGTGTGGATAAAAGGGTGATAATTTCCATAAATAGAATTGCAATTTTTAAAAGTGAACTGATTGTTCTGAAATCCTTTTGTGTTGAGATTTTCTCAATATCGATTTGGAGTTTCATCTTCGATAGTTTTTGTTTTAATTGTTCGGAATGTTTTATTTTGTTTCTATGCAAAAAGAACCAATCATAATGAGTGGTTTCTGTTTTAGCGGGTATAAAATCCATATTGGGGGGATAAAATTGTTTGATGCTCTTTATGTTTTTTGCAAGTTTGTATTCATTCCAAATAGAATCAAGGTAAGATGTTTTATAAGAATGTAAAAATTTAAATTTTAGTCCGTTTAAAATAGGTACAATGGAAGAAATATCAATTTTTTTCGATTTTAAATAATCGGAAAAGTCGTTTTTGAAACTTGAATTATTTATATCCGCTAATGCTATGAAATCAGCAGTATCATAATAAAGTCCGCCGCTGTTGATTATTTTGTAATATTTATTCGTAATGATAAAGGTATCACCGGGTAAAAATTTAAAAACGCCTATGACTGGTAAATAGTGATTTCGGTTTGCTATGGTAACTTTGATAAAATTATCTTTTGCGGAGTATCCCAATTTTTCCAAAAATGATTTTGTTACGAATAAACCGAGATTTTCATTATTCATACGAGATTTTTCTTCTATATATTCGGTTAATTTCTTTAATAACGGATCATCTTCATTCAAAGTTCTGCCTGTAATATATGAATATTCGTTAGGATTTTGTTTATTTATAAAACGTAATGAAACGGATTGAGTGGGAGTAACCATTTTTGTATAATACCTTTTTTTAAATTCAGGTGAAAGAAGTTTGTTTGATAATTCCGTTAAAGATTTTGAAGAATTGTTTTTTACCAATAATACGTTTACAAAAGGATTGCTAAGTTTTTTCTTTAATATTTTGTCCCAAGCGGTATAGCTGCTAATGGCAAAAAGACTTAAAATAAAAATTATAAGAAAACTAAAAACTTTTCCTTTGAAAAATCCTTTTATATCCCTTGTAATAAAGCTTTCTACGAATTGATAATGCCTACTTTTCAAAATGGTTTTCAGAAAAGGAATTACAATAAAAAATGCCAAAAAATTTATTTGTTTTTCTACCGTATTATTAAAAACGGCTAAAATTCTATTAATTATGTTTAAATAACCGCTTTTATTTTTTCTGTTATTTTCTTTGATTTCTATAAAACTATCGGGTTCCGTTTCATTTAGGCGAGTTTCTATTCGAATGGATTTGTCCATACCGCCCATACGGTTTTTTATGATATTTAGAAGTGTGGGATTAAATACTGTCATAGCGTTTTGTAAGGGAGAAAATATGGGTATGTTCAATAATTGACCGTTTAATGTGAGTAAACAGGAATTTAATTTATTATCCAAGTTCAAAACGTTTTCGGGTGTAATGATTCCCGAATTTCCCGTTTGGGTGATAATAATCAATTGGTCCGCATATTCCAGAGCTTTTTGGATGTTGTGAGTTACCACAATAACCGATTTCTTTTCGGTGTTTACCAATTTTCTCAGATACTGAAAAATAACATCTTCATGTTTCAGTCCCACATTACCCGTAGGTTCGTCCGTTAAAAATACATCAAAATATGAATTGGATGATCTTGCCAATGCTACTCTTTGCTGTTCGCCACCTGAAATCACCTCAATTTTTTTTTCTCTTATCTTTGAAATTCCAAAATTTGTAAGAATATTTTTTTCGGTTACTTGTTTTACCGCTTTTTGTATGGAAAAATCATTTTCTATCACCAAAGGAATGGCTATATTTTCTTCTACGTTATAGTGTGATAACAGATTGGCTTCCTGAAAGGTGAATGCTAATTTTTTTCTTAGGAATGCGCTATGAGCATTTTTGTCTTTCCAAAGTTTTTTTAAGGAGATATTATCAAAGTTAGGTTTGTATATTACATCACCTTCGTCGATTTGGTTTATCGAACCCAAAATTTCCAAGAGAGTGGTTTTTCCACTTCCGGAATTGCCCAAGATAACGGTGAATTTATTTTCTAAAATATGAAGATTCTCTACTTTGAGAATAGTTTTTTTCTCACCGTTTTTATCAATAAAATATTGGTGGAGATTTTTGATACTGTATAAGATATTCATTATTGTAACTACGGCAAATCGTCCGCACTTATCCAATAGTATAAAACATCGTCAATGTAAAAGGAATATTTGTATCTGTCGCCTTTATTTAACACATTTTGTCCTAATTGTTCATATTTTTGACGAATGTGTGATTTTAATCTGTTAATTTTTTCTCTATCTTCAAATCTTGCGGGAGACAAAGCCAAAATTTCTTTTATTGTCATAGAAGAAAATTCACTCACGCTTGGTATTCCGAATGCGATTTTTGTTAGTTCCGCTATTGATTTTGAATTAAGATCTTTATATTCCTCTTTTTGTTCCGGTGAAAAATTGCCTGAAAGTTTTGATATAAATTCCTTCCAACCGTTTGCCAATCGAACATTTTCGGGTTCATTGATTCTAAATTCGTTATTAAAACATTCGCCGAAAATCGTGTGCAATCTTCTCAAATCGTTAGCAGAAATTAAAATAACTTTTTTAAATAGGGGATATGATAATTCGTTATTCGGCAATTTGAATCTGTTTTTTATCAGACCGTTTACGTATAATTGAAATCTTTTTTCTTTTATTTTGTCAATCAGGTTGATGTCCAAATTAGCCATTTTCATCATGTTCAAAGTGAGTTGTTCCAAATCGTTTCTTTCAAAATTACTTCCGGTGAGTTTGTGTGCCTTGTTATTTTGATTTTTTATTTGCAATCCCTTACCCTGAGCGATGTTATCCAAATTATTCAGAATTATTTCGGTGTTTTTTTGCACGGAATTAATAAAAGTGAGTATGTAATTTTTTAGTTGATGCTTTTTTAAGACCTTGTGTTTTTCCAAAGGTAATATTTTTGCTTGAAATAGAGGACCTTTTGCGGAGTATTCATAGTAAGAACGATAAATATTGCCCGGAGGAATAAGTGACGGAGGTTTTTGTCCCAATTCTTTTGCTGATAAATTAATAGCATCATAAACAAATTTGGTGGTTTGTATATAAAAATCGTCATTGGCTTCTTTTTCTTCGGGAGTTCTTGATTTTCTACCTACCTGTATAGCCAAGAAATTGCATTTGTATTTGTTTAATAATTCCGCCACCTTTTTTTGATATATTTTTTCGTTGTATTTATGATCACCCACATCGGAAATAAGAACCAAACAGTTATGTTGTCCCGCTTGCATTCCCGATTCTTCCAAACCGTTTACAATTCCTTGATACATATTTTCAGCAAAAGGTTTCTGTTTACTAAATCCTCGTTGATTTTTAAAAAAATCCGAAACCTGAGCAAAATCATTTGTTAATTTAACGGGTTCGGGAAGAGGATCGTTTTTATCCCGATAAATAAATCCGGCAAATTTAATGTTTTTATCTTTTGATAACAATTGCATAGCATCGCTAATTGCTTGAGAAACCGTTTTTAAATAGGGGGTCATACTGTTTGTGGCATCCACCACAAAAACGATATTGGTTTTTGAAAAATCTCTTTTGAGTTTGGAAATAATTTTTTGTCCTTTTGCCTCTTGAACGGATGTTAATTTTTTTAATTTGGAGATATATACATCACCGATAAATCCGACACTGTAAATATCATTTCCGTAATTGTCTATTATCGGGTATCTCATATTGTAGCCGTCTAACCTTTTGTCTTCAAGAACCTGTTGCAATTTTGATTTGTTATTATTGTAAAAATCAATATTTGTTTCATAAAATCTGTCTTTACGTAACAGAACAATGTTGTTTTTCAAATCCAATTTGTCTGCACTTTTCAGGTTTTCCTTATCCAAAAATATCATTGCGGGAGTTTTATATTTTTTTCTTTGTATCACGGCATCAACGTCCCAATTTTGTTCCACTGCAACCCTGTGATTCCAAGGTGTAACGCTGGAAGCGGGAATCCAACCCAAAATAATCTTTTGGTTAATTAATTTTGCTTTTTCCAAATCGATAGATGAATACAAAAGGCTTCTGCGAGCCAAAAGATACATAGTTGGTTTTTGGTGAGGCGTTTCATTTGTTTTCAAAACGAAATAAATTTTGAATACTCTGCTTGTATCTCTTTCGGGATAATTTAATCCCGGACCTTCACGATATGAAAGTGTATTAATGTTCTTTTTTTCCAAAACTTCCTGAATGTGGTTAATACTATTTATAACCAAGGCTTTTCGATAGATGTAATTTTTGTCTTTTAGCGTATGTTTACTGAGAATCAAGTTTCTTTTGGGTATCCAACCCATAAAATTAACGTCTTTTTCAAATTTACCCTTTTTCAAATTACCCTGTACCAAAAGAACAAAATCATCATTTTGAGCCGCCACATAAAAAGCATCCAAAAAATTTGCAATGTTTCTAACCTGAGATGTCGTATCGGGTAAGGTGTAAATTTTGTTATTATTTCTATCTGAAAATACTATCCATAATTCTTGAGAAAAATTATCGTCCGCTTTTGTATCCAATTCGTTTGTAATAACGGAAAATTTTCGGGGTAAATTGAGCGGTTTTTTGTAATGTTTTCGGTATTTTTTATATTCTTTATTGTTTGCCCCGTAAATATTTATCACGGTTAATAAAATAATAAAAACAATAAGGTTTCTTATCCTCATCTATGCCCCCTATTTAATTTTTTTAAAAGGAAGTCCCAATTTATAAAGCGGAATACTGTCTTTCTTACCGATTTTTGAGTGAATTACAAATTTGCAATTTCCGAATTTTTCTTTTAACAGTTTAAATCTTTTTTTGGTCATTTCCCAATCGTCCATAGCATTCATTGATTTTAGTGTGGCTCTTGAAAGATACAAATGTATTTCGGGGATATAACTTTTGGAGTATTCTGATTTTTGCCATTTTTCCGCAAGTTTATCCAATTGTTCCATTCTAATGCCGGAAGATGTAGCCAAAGGATAGATATTATCCCAAATGTAGTCTTCATAATCTTTGGTCATATCCGCTTTGAATGAGCCTTTTAGAGTTTCGTTTTCAAAGTAAAATATGCCGAAAAAGTTTGATTTCTTTATGGTTTTTTTCAAGTCTTTTATTATCGGTTCTATTCCAACCCATTCTATCGGTGAAATTTCACTTTTATCTATTAAAATCAGTTTGAAAACAGGCAATTTTTTTATATATAGTTGAAGTTTATCTAATTCTTTAATATCTTTTATGATAGTCAATATTGAATCTGCTGTGATGCCGTTTATCGTATAACCTTTTGGTATTGGGAATTTAAGCGTATCAGGTCCGTTTATATTCGGGATAGTTGCAAAAATGCGAGTATTTTTGGAAACGGATGACAAGGAAAAACGCTTTGGCTTGGGGAAATGCGTACCTTTTATGATAAAATCCATTGTCTCGTCGATAGGATATTTTAAAGAAGCTTTGTTTACAAGTATTATCCGTTTTTCAATTTCTTTTTTTATTTTCGGTAAGGCTTTTTTCGGTTTGCTTTTGGCTGTATCAATTACCTTTGTTTTTTTCTTTTTCGGTTTTATTTTTGTTTTGTGTTTTTTTCGAGGTATTCTTTCTTTTTCGGTAAAGATGTTATTTCGGTGCTTTTCGGTTTATTCTTAATTATTTTTTCTTTTTGTATTTCGATAGTATTTTTCTTAGTTTTGATAGTTTCTTTTTTGATAGTTTTTTTTGCAGGGGTTTTATCTTTATGAGTGATAGTAGGGATGCTTTTAGTGGGTTCTTTTGTTTTAATGGGAATATTTTCTTTCTTTACCGCTTCTTTGGGTACTTCTTTTTTTATTCGAATTTCTTTAATTTCTTTTGATAAATCTTCATAAAGATTTTTTTCGGATTCTTTTGCCAATAATTCTTCTTTTTTCATCTGTTCCATTACATAGGGTTCATATAAGGAATAAAATTTATAATCGGCAATGGGAAGAGGCATTCCGTCAATTGAAAGAGAGCGAATAATCTGCTTTTGTGTAAGATTATCTTTGTTATAATAAATCACGATAAAAAAATCTTTGATATAATTTCCAATCGGTAAAAGTCTTTTAAAATGAGAAGAGTCGATAAAAATAAGGTAGATATTATTTTGCGGTTCCGGTATGTTATTTTTTTCATCATCATAAAAGCTTTTATCCAAAAATAATCTTTGCAATAGTGTAATAGGTGAAGTTGTGGCGTTTTCCACCAATTTTGGTGTATCGAAAAGAAAATCGGAGGTGTTCATTTTCCATAAATTAATACTGTAAAGCATAAAGTCATAAGGATACATATTGAATTTGTGATAATAATAAAAATTATCGAATTTGTCTCTGCTATACAGTTTATAAGCGGGTGAAAAAACGTATGAATTATTTGCGATTTTTTCAATCTTTAATTTGATATATTGGATTTTGTACCCTATTTGGGATATTTGATCTTGTGATAAATAGCTAAAATCATTGTATTGATTTGGAACTTTTAAATACAACTTCGTATCAATGGAAAAAGCCGTTTGAATTAAAACCAAAAACGTTATAACAAATAATAATTTTTTCATATTTATGATTCCTAAATAATAGTATCTTTTTTGTAAAACCTATTTTTTTTCGGGTAATCGATATTGTAATGCAATCCTCTGCTTTCTTTTCTCATAAGTGCCGAACGAATAATCAAATTTGCCACTATTGCAAGGTTACGAGTTTCCAAAACTTCCTTTCGCACCGGATTATTATTATAAAAATTATCAATCTCATCAAAAATGTTATTAATGCGATTCAAAGCATATTTTAGCAGTTTATTGGAACGCGTGATACCTACATATCCCGTCATAATATTTTGGATGCTTTCATAGTTGTGAGAAATTACCACCCATTCGTTTTCGTTAAATTTTTTGGGTTGTTTCCAAGAAGGTATTTCGGGAAAAGTAACCTCTTCTTTATTCGAAGGATGGTTTCCTGCTCTGTAAGCAACAACCAAAGATTCCAAAAGTGAATTGGAAGCAAGACGATTGGCGCCGTGTAAGCCCGTGCAAGCCACTTCACCGGCGGCAAAAAGATTTTTTATATCCGTAATGCCATCTACCGTAGCCAATACACCACCACAAAAATAATGTGCCGCAGGAACCACCGGAATAAAATCTTTTGTAAAATCTATACCGCGTTTTTGTAATTTTTTATCAATGTATGGAAAATGACTTTTCAATTTGTTTTTATCTATATGAGTAGCATCAAGATAAACGAATTTTTGTCCTAATTTTTTTAATTCGAAATCAATAGCTCTTGATACTATGTCTCTCGGAGCAAGATTTGCGCTTGGATGATACCTTTTCATAAATTCTTCGCCGTTTTGAAGTCTTAGAATGGCACCTTCACCTCTTAACGCCTCGGTTATCAAAAATGTCTTTCCTTCGGGGGAATAGAAAGCCGTCGGGTGAAATTGAACAAATTCCATATTGGCAATACGAGCGCCTGCCAAATGTGCTATTGCATATCCGTCGCCGGTAGCAACATCGGGATTGGTACTGTTGGAATAAACCTGAGAGCCGCCACCGGTGGCTAACATCGTCTTTTTGGCGGTGAAAACTTCCACTTCGTTTGTGAGAGTGTTCAAAACATATGCACCCCAACAAGTGATATGGGGGATGAACATTTTTTCTTGTGATACATGATGTTGTGTGATTAAATCCACTGCCATGTGATTTTCATATATTGAAATATTGGGATGTTTTTTAACGTTTTCTATTAATGCTCTCATTATTTCATGTCCGGTGGAATCGGCGGCATAAGCTATTCGTTTATGAGAATGCCCACCTTCTTTTGTTAATGATAAATTTTCCACCCATCTGTCCAAATCGGGATTTTCCAAAGTGAAATTGGTACCCAAATCAATTAGGTATTCGATAAGTTTTTTGCCTTCTTTCAGAATTATTTCGGCTACATATTTTTTACTTAATTTATCACCGGCCAGATAGGTATCCTGAACATGTTCTTCGATTGTATCGTTGTGGCTAATAACCGCTGCAATACCGCCCTGAGCATATTCCGTATTACAATCGCATAGTTTTTTTTTGGTGATAATAGCTGTTTTGCCGAGGTTTGCTACTTGCAGAGCATAAATCAAACCCGCTATTCCGCTTCCAAGTATCAAAAAGTCGTATTTTTTCATCTTCTTCCTTTTGATTATATAGGTATCTCAAAAAAATAAGCCGAACCGGTTAAGATTCGGCTTAAAAACGTAAAAATTATTCTAATCGAAAAATTCTTTTTTGGTTGCATCCAAAAGTTGTTTTAATGTTTCTCTTCTTTTTTTGATGTCGTTTTTGGCGCTAACCGATTTGGCTCTTTTGGCATATTCATTAAGATAGTCCATAGCTTTCACAAAGTCCGCATGAGCTTCACGTTTATTTTGATTTCTTAATTTTGCCAGTCTATCGGATTCTTTTCCGAAAGCTTTACGAGCTTTTTCATCATAGTCTATGAATTTTTCATATTTTTTATAACCGGTAATTTGGTATTCCTGAGAAAGGATTTTGTAAGGTGTGGCAAGATTCGGATTTAATTCGATAGCTTTATTTGCATTTTGTTCCGCTAATTTGAAATTTTGCTTTGCAAGATAAGCATCAGCCAATCTGATATATACTTGTGGATTTTTATCATCGATTTTTTTGGCGTTTTTCAAAGTAGCGATAGCATTATCAAGTTGGTTCAAAGTTCTATATGCGGCGGCAAGATTAAGATAGGCTCTAATGTTATTCGGTTTGTCTTTAATAACGCCTTTGTACTGTTCTATGGCGGCGTCTAACTTACCGGCTACATGATAGCATTTTGCCAATTTGTCTTGCAATATGTCATCATCTGGATTAATTTTTGTGGCTTTTTCAAGATAGGGGATAGCTTGGTCGTATTCTTCGTTATCATACATCATGTTTGCCGCTTCTTTGGCACATTCAAGATAATTTTCGTCTATTTCAAGAGCCTTGTCAAATGCTATCTTGGCATTATCAAGATCGTCGTTGGATTCATATATTTTACCGATTTCAAACCATGTTTTGGCGTCTTCTTCCATTTCGGTGATTTTCTTTAAAACTTCTATGGCTTTGTCCGATTCATCTTTTTTGAGATAAGCCAAACTTAAAAGATGAAGAAGTTTTTTATTTTTCGGGTCTATTTGCAATCCTTTTTGATAATATTCTATTGCTTTATCAACATCGGGATTTTCCTGTTGAAAATAAATGTATCCGATAAAAATATAAGGGTCAAGTTTGGAACTATCCAAGGTGAGAACCTTTTGATAATTTTCCAAAGCGCTTTTATAATCATGATCGTAATATTGTCTGTTGGCTATTGAAAGCAATTGATCGATTTCACTGGTTGCAAATTTTTTTAACTGAGGAATAAGATTTTCTTTAAAGGCTTTAATACGTTTTTTTGTGTTTTTGGGTATTTCAAAATCGATTTGAGCCAAGTTTTGAGATTTTACATTGAACAACGTATTATAGATTTTAAAGTTTGTCATATCGAGCTGTTCGATAGTACCGCGAATTAAAATATCGGCATTTAAGGATTTGCCTATTTTAACCAAATCTTCTTTCGATACATCGAAAATATCTTTGATTTTGTTTGATTTAAGCACTTTTTTAGTAAGTTTCAAATCTATTAATTGCAAGTCTTTTTCATCTTGAAAAATTTTTTTCAGATCGGACTTCATAATTCTATTCAATACGTAGTCACAATTCCTATCCACTTTTTTGTAGCCCAAAAAAGCCACCTTCATAGCGTCTGAAAATACCAAAGTCGTCAAAAGCAGAATAAATACGGTTATTAAAACTATTTTTTTCATTATTCCTCCGAATACCTATTTTTTTATCAACTTTTTTATATTACTCTTATAATGCAAGTTTTTTTTATCAAAAAATGTTTTTCCATAGCCTTTTTTTAGTTTTTTCCTATCCAATTAATTTGAGATGTGGTAACTATTTTTTTCCAAGGTCCGTCGAGGATATTTTTTGCATCTACAAATTGCCAATCCACTTTATCGATGTCATTAAGATTAAGATAGTCTCTTACAGCCGGAGATACATCCAAACCCGCATTTTGATTAATTTGGTTGGAAGGTAAATTATCTCCGAAAACGTATTTGTAATCATCTTCTCCGAAAGGTCCGGCATCTTCCCACTGTGCATAGGCGATCTTTCCGTTTTTGGTTATTTTTATCCACTGATTTTTACACATCGATTCTTTTTCGTCCCAATTCTTATCTTCCGCCCAATATACCACATTATAAGCATCGTTTTTTCTTGTTCCCGATTCTGTAAAATCATTATAAGGCAAAGCAAAATAGAATGGATTTTCTTTTGGAATGAAATCCGAAGGGAAATATCCGTCTCTGTTATCCGGAGAATCGGTTCCTCCGTAATGTAGTAGCCATTCATCGTCCCAAGCACTTTGAATATTGGCTATTTCTCCGTTTTCTTCGGATGCTTTTTCTCCTATCCAAAAGCAGGTTACCGAGATATTTTTATGCACGGGGTATTTGGTAATATCGGGTTTTGTGCTTCCGTTTTTGCAAGAAAATATCATAATTATCATTAGAAATAAAGGTATAAACCGCTTCATATTAGCTCCTTTTTAAATAAAATAAGAACAAACTTATAAATTCAAAAAAATATCAATTGACCATATCAAGGGTAAAAAAAAATTTTCTAATAAAAATAAAACTCGGAGAAGATATGGCAAAAAAAATAAAGAAAAAAGAAAAAAAGGTTATACCTACAAAGACAGTTCAAGATAAATTATGGAATTTTTTAAACGGTAAGTATAAGCATTTGATTTTTATATCACTTTTAGCGGTTATTATTTTCGGAATGTTTTTTAAAATCGCCTTTTTGGGGTATGTTCCGCAAGCTCACGATACCAAACAGTGGCGAAGTTCTGCGCAAGCAATTTATGATTATAACAAAACTCACAAAGATCAGGCATTTTGGGATACCAATGTTTTTTCCGGTATGCCCGCATATTTTATAAGTTTTTTACCCAAATATCCATATATCAATAAACTTAGGAAGATTACCGACAAAGTGGTCAATTGGCGTGTATTTCTTTTATTTACAGGTGCATTGGGTGTTTATCTTTTGATGATTTCATTCGGTTTCGAAGCGATATTCGCCTTTATAGCCGCTTTGGGATTTGCATTGTCTTCTAGTTTTTTGGGTTTGATAGAAATAGGTCATAATACCAAATTTCGAACAATCATTTATATCCCTTGGATTTTTTGGGCGGTAGAATATTTAAAGAAGAAAAAAAATCTTTTATCAATCGGTTTGCTTTCTATGTTCTTAATAGGACAATTACGAGAAAGTCATCCTCAAATTTCATATTATACCTTTATGATGATAGGTATTTGGTGGGTAATGAATCTCATTTGGGCTTTGAAAGACAAAAAAACAAAAGATTTTGCTTTTGTAAGCGTTCTTCTGCTATTTGCAGTGATTATTACCCTGTTGGCTGTATCCAATCCATATATGAATAAAATGGAATATACGAAATTTTCGATGAGAGGCGGCTCAAAAGGTTTGTCGAAAGAATATGCTACAAGTTGGTCTTTTCATCCTCTTGAAATATTAAATTTTATAAATCCGGGATTTTTCGGCGAAGTTTCTCCCTATTATTGGGGCTGGATGCCATTTACCCAAACATCCGTTTATATGGGAATTATTCTTTTGTTTCTTGCTATTATTGCCGTGATTTACATTAAAGACAGAAGGGTTACTTTTCTTTGGATTGTTTCCGCTTTTGCTTTGATACTTTCTTTCGGAAGGCATTTTCCATTGCTTACCAATTTTATGTTGGATCATTTTCCGGGATACAATAAGTTCAGAGTTCCCGCTACCATACTTGTGTTATTACAATTTGTCGTTGTTATTTTAGCCGGTTTCGGATTGAAATTTATTATGGAAAATTACCAAAAAGATACTAAATTGAAAAAGCATTTTAAAAACTATTTAATCGGGGCAATCATACTTTTTGTATTAATGTTGATTTTACCTTCTTTGATGACTCACGGATTTATAAAAACGGGGGAGACTGCAAAATATTCACACGCCACAATACAACGTTTGATAGAAACAAGGAAAGAAATCTTCACAACCGACGGTGTGAGAAGCGCTATCTTTTTAATTTTATTTATCGCTCTTTCATTATGGTTCATATCCGGTAAATTAAAAAAATCCGTTTTTGTCATATTCGCAATTATTCTTATCTTTGCAGACATCATTTCCTTTGATAGTAAATTTTTGAATGAATTGGATAAGAAACCCGCAAAATCATCAATTCAACCGAAAACATCCGTGGATAAATTTTTGCTCAAAGACAAAGAAATATATAGGATTTATCCTTTGGGTGCCGATTTCGGAGATAACAAATGGACATATTATCACCAATCAATAGGCGGATACCACGGAGCCAAACTAAAACGGTACAATGATATTTTAAACAAATGTTTAAATAGCAAAAAATACGATAGCATAATACCTATAAACTGGAATATCGTAAATATGCTAAATACCAAATACATTATCTTCTCGAGCCAATTACCTTTGCCAAATTTAACACAGGTATTTTATGACGAAGCCGAAGGTAAATATGTTTATAAAAATTCAGATTATCTGCCAAGAGGTTGGTTTGTAAAAAAATTAATCTACAAAAAGGATGAGAAAAGTGTATGCAACTTATTAAATAGCAAAGCATTCAATCCTAAAAATGAAGCAATTGTAGAAGAAAAAATTCCGGGCTTTATTTTTGAAAATGATATTGCTACTATCAAAGATACCACATCTTCGGCTATCCTTACCAATTTTGATGCCAATAATTTATCTTTTGAGGTAAAAGCCGACACCACGGGATTTATGGTGATAAGTGAAGTTTATTATCCCGCCGGTTGGAAAGCTTTTATTGATGGCAAAGAAACCCAGATTTATCCGGTAAATTATATTTTGCGGGGAATAGTGGTGCCGAAAGGTGAACATAAAGTTACTTTAAAATTTATCTCGGAAACTTACATAAAAAGCGGACTTTATAGCTTAATCGGCATTGTGCTTTCTCTTGGTTTTGTAGTTGTGGGAATTATTTTTTATTTTATAAAACGGAAAAGTTAATGGAACATGCTCTATATGTGGTAGCCATACCTATCGGAAATCCCGATGATATTACATTGCGCGCTATAAAAGTTTTGAAAGAAGTGGATATCGTAATTTGTGAGGAATACAAAAACGGTTCGAGATTATTAAAAAAATATAATATCAAAAATAAGTTAATTGAACTTAACGAACATAATGAACAAAAAGAAACGGAGTATATCCTAAAAGAAATTTTGATGAGAGGGAAATCGGCGGCTTTGATATCCGATGCGGGAGCACCGCTTTTTGCCGATCCGGGAAGTAAATTGGTGGAAATGTGTCATTATTATCAAATAAAGGTAAAACCCGTTCCGGGTGCTTCTTCTTTAATCGCCGCACTGATGGGGGCAGGAAAAATAAAAAAATTTGCATATCTCGGATTTTTGCCGGCAAATAGACAAGAAAGAAAAAAGGCTATTTTAAAACTGCCGAGAGATATTGATATTATACTTTTGGAAACACCTTACCGATTAAAGCAACTTTTAAAAGATTTATCCAAAATACTTGGCGAAAATAAAAATGCCATTATTGCTTACAAACTTACCATGCCGGAAGAAAATTTTTTTTTCGGTACTCTAAAAGAATTGTATGAAACGGATATTCCAAAAGGCGAATTTGTTTTGATAATAAAAAATAATGTGTAGAGCAATAGAAAATTTTGTGGGAATTTTTAGATTGCAAGATGTAAAATGCAAAATTTTAAAAGGCAAAAGAACATTCAATTCCTCAATAACCAAACAGATAGAAGATGAGTGGCAAAGGCAAAAGAAGAAAAATAACAGATTGTTTAACGGCAGGGTCTTTTCCCTGATAAATTTTTCGATAAAAAAAAACGAATTGCATCTTACTTTGCAGGAAACGGATTATAAATCGTTTGTAGGAACAAATTAAACAATAGCATACACATAATACCGCAAGAAAGAGCTAATCCGATTGGCTTTAATATGCTTTTGGAAACCTTTGATAATTACTTCTTTTTGGCGTTAAGAAGTTCCGATGTGCAAGAAGCGAAAAATCAATGGCACGGCGTCGGCGGAAATTTGGACACCACAAAATTAAAAGAAAATATCTATTCGGAATTTTTAGAAGAAATCAATTTGAAGGAAGAATATCTGACAAAAATTCTAATCATGGGAATGGTGGAAAATTGCATAAGCCATAGAAGTGAAATAATGATATATGCAAAAACCAATCTTACCGCTGAAAAAGTGAGAAAAAATCTTGTTAATGCCAAAGACGGATATGAATATTCGAAAACGGTTTTTTTAGATGAAAACGGATTAAAAGATTTCTTAAATAACGAAAATCTTACAAATACCACTATAAGTATGATAGAGATGTATTTAACTCAAAAGGATAAATTATGAGAAAAATTGTTTGTCTGTTTCTTTTTATCGCTTCTCAAATAGGTTTATTCGCAAATGTAACCTGGCATTTTTCCGAAACATACGCTTTGAAAGGTAAAGTTTTTTATGATAAGAGTAAAATAAGTAACCGCACCTATTTCGAACCGAAAAATATTACAAAATTTATTGTCGATTACAAAGTTCAAAACATATTGATTAAACTGGCTCTTGGAAATAAAAATAATTGTGTGGATTTCAATTCAATTTCCGATAATGTTACTATCGATTCATTATTGGCGTTATACAAACCTACCGAAAATGTGACAATTGGAGTTTTAAAGTGCAATTTGGCAACCGGAAAAAATTCTTATATATTTAATTCGAGCATCAATTCCGATTATTATGATAAATTTTTGTCGGAAGTTTATTTTATAGACGGGCTAACCTTTTCTCAAAGTTTTAAAAATTGGAATCTTGGTTTGAATTTGGGGGCAAACGGTTTGAATAAAGAGGTTACCAATATTATCTTTTCATATAAAAAAGATAGAAAGATTTTATATAAGCTGTATTATTTATGGGTAGTTAGAGATAATTTGTACAATCGCAAAAAAAACACGTTATCTTTGGAGGCAAGTCAAACAATTGGGAAATTTTACTTTGATTTTTTATCGGAAGTGGTCTATTATCCTGCAAATTCCGATGCAAAAGAAAAATCGAATAATAGATATTTTGCTGAAATTGTATATTTCCCGAATAAAACCAGTTCATTTGGCGTTAATTATTTTTATAATGAATATTATTCCGCTGAAAAGAGATATAATTTTTATTCCGATTTTAAATTTTTAGAGTATAAGCTAAAAATGAATCTGCAATATTACGTCAATGATTCATCCAAAATTGATAAGAGAATAGGATTTGAATTTCAAAGATCCTTCAAACCCACATTAACATTCGGGATACTTTCTTATGCGGGCAAATCATTTAACGATAGAAATTATTTGGATTTGGGAATTTATATAAAGTTTAACTATGAATAAATTGATTGTTTTATTATTTTTTGCCTTCTTTATTCTATCCTGCAATATTACCGGAACCCGCTTATCTTCTTATCCGTATATCGTGATAATGTTTGATGACGGAAGAATTTCGGTGTATGAAAAAGCGTTTCCGATAATGAAAAAATACGGGATTGTTGCCACAAATGCAATCGTTACGAAAAATGTGGGTAATCCTTATTGTCAAAGTTGGAAACAAATTTGTGAATTGGAAAATAATTACGGTTGGGAAACGGCATCTCATACCTATGATCATCCCCATTTGAATTTATTATCAGACGATCAATTTATCTTCGAAATGCAAAAATCTTCGGATGATTTAAAAAAGCACAATCTTAATCCGGTTACGTTAGCAATACCTTACGGAGAAATGAGACCAAACCAATATCCTTTGGCGGCAAAATATTATAATTTTGTAAGAAATAGTAACGATACTCACACAAAGTTACCTATAAACTCGAATGCTTTGGGATGTTTTACTGTTCATTCCGATACCGAACTTTCCGAGATTTACGATAGAATTTTTTATGCCAAAATGAAAAACGAACCTTTGCTGATTATCCTATTTCACGATGTGGGAAATGAAAATAGTGAATACAACTATGATGAAATTAAGTTTGAAAAACTAATGAAATTTCTTGTAGAAAATCAATTTAGAACATCCACTTTAAGAAATGCAATGGCAAAATTGGAATATTATTAATGTGGAGGGAATTATGTATTCGATAGATTTTGTAGATGAAAAAGATGCCCAAAAAATGATTGAATTTATAAAAAAGATAAAGGAAGAAAATCTTGATACACTATATCATTTTTCTCATATTCCCGATTACAAAGAAGAAAAAGAATTTATTCAAAACTATTATGATTGGGGAGGGATTATCTTTTGTGCAAAAATTTATGATGAAATTGTCGGTTTGATAACTGTGGCTCGTTATAAAAATCCACAATTAAAACATTCGGTAATTTTCGGAATTTCGGTTTTGAAAGAATATCGAGATAAAGGTATTGGTACGGCTTTGATAAATCGTTTGATTGAATGGTCAAAACAAAATGATGTGTACAGAATAGAATTGGAAGTCTTTTCAAATAATTTCGGAGCAATAAAATTATATAAAAAATTGGGTTTCGTAACGGAGGGCGTAAAAAAAGGTGCGGTTTTGATAAATGATGATTACAAAGACATAATTATGATGGTTTATCGGGTAAGAAATGAAGAATGATGAATTTGTATTAAAGGAAATTATTAGAATAAAAGAAGATACGCGAGAAAGACTTACGGATAAAATAGTTAATGAAATATCTTTTGAAATTTTTATTAACGGAAAAAAATTCATATCCCTTTCTTCATTACCTTCTAATCTAATTCAGCTGGCTATCGGCTTTCTTTTTACCGAAGGTTTGATATTAAAAAAATCGGAAATAAAAAAAGTTACCTTCAAAGAATCAACTTATCAAATAAATTTTGAAGCGGAAATATCCGAAGATAGAATAAAAGCTTTTTATAAAACGGGTGAAAAAACTTCTGGTTGCGGTTCTACATTGTCGGCGAAGATGAATGATGAATTACCTTTTCATTTCACAAAAGCGGTAATTGAGCGTCATAGTTTAACGGAGCTTTTAAAAAAATTTCAAAAGAAATCGGATTTGTTTTTGCAAACCGGTGGAGTGCATTCGGCGGCTATTGTAAAAGATTATCGGTTTGTCTATTTTGCCGAAGACATCGGCAGACACAATGCCGTGGACAAGGTTATAGGAATGGCGGTGGAAGATAGTTATGATTTTGCCGGTGGTTTTTTGTTATCCAGCGGTAGAATCTCGTCCGAAATCGTAAAAAAAGCCATACGAATGAAAATTCCAATGATAATTTCTCAATCGGCTACCACATCGGAAGCGGTTAATTTGGCTTGGAAATATAAAATTATTTTAATCGGATTTGCTCGTGCCAAAAGGTTTAATATCTATACCGGTTTTGATTCAATTGAGATTATATGATTTTTTTTAACGAGTAATAGTCTTTTAACGTGTTAACATTAAAAAAGTGTTTAACCTGATTTTCGGAAATTTCAAGATAATGCAAATTTAATCCCCGATAAAAGTGTCTTATGGAATAATCTTTGTTTTTTATTCTGTTTTCTATGTTAGGAATGCATTTTTTTGTATATATGCCGTGAAGCGGTTCTATACCCTGATAATGGCGAGGAACCACAAGATCACAATTGCAATTTTGATATAATTCTATCTGTCTTAAAATAATTTCTTCGGAAAGATTTGGCATATCACAGGCAAAAACAAATGTGGCATCGGTAAAAGAGTTTATTAAAGCGGAGTGAATCCCGCCCAAAGGTCCTATGTTTTTATAAATATCATCATAAAAGGGAATTTTCTTAAATTTTGACTTTAATTCATCTTTTGAAGAAATTATAATAATATTTTGAAAGATTTTTCTTAGAAGTTTGATCTCATTTTCTATTATCGATTCGGAAGTAATTTTCAAAAGGGATTTTTCCAACCCTATTCGGGAATTTTTGCCTTGGGCAAGTATGGCGGCAGTGATGTTTATCATTTTTTTTCTTTGTATATAACGTCAACTTCTTGTGTGGCAATCAATCCGTCAAAGGGGAGTTTGTTTATCTCTTCTCTTAGCTTTTCTATTTTTTCTTTGGTATCGTAAATTTCTATTATAATAGGCAAATCACCCGAAAGAGAGAAAAAATCGTTTCTATGGATATGTCTTTTTTTGCCGTATCCCATAATTCCTTTGTACACGGTAGCGCCGGCAATGCCTGTTTTTGAACATATTTTTAAAATATATTCATACATCGGATAACCTTTGCAGGTATCTTTTTCACCTAAAAATACTTTTAATTTTCTCATATTTTAATCCTCGCGGTTACAAATCCCAAATATGCGGCGGTTAAACCGAATAGTATCATAACAAACAAATATAAAATTCCTCTTATATGAGATTCGGAAAAAAGTTTCAGAGTTTCATATCCGAAAGTACTGAATGTGGTAAATGCACCCAAAAAACCGGTTGAAAAGAAACAAAAAAATTCCAATCTTATCTGATATCTGATATACGTGGCGGTCATTATGTATGATAATAAAAAACTGCCTATCACGTTTACAACGATAGTACCGTATGGTAAAAAAGCAAAAGGAAACATATTATTTACCGCTCGTGATAATAAAAATCTGAATATCGACCCCAAAAAACCGCCTATTCCGATATAAATAATCCTTAACAATATTACCTCTTTTGAATTTTTTAGGCAAAAAAAAAGCCCTGTAAAAACAGGGCAAGGATTTTATTTTTTGGTATCTATCTGACATTTTACATAAACGAAATAATATAGCGTGGATACAAAGAACGCACCGCCGATAATATTACCAAGCGTAACGGGAATTATGTTGTGGAAAAATCCACCCCAAGTGATTGAGTGAGTTTTATCCAAAAACATTCCGATAGGTATGAAATACATATTTGCAATACTATGTTCAAATCCGGATGCTACAAATGCCATTATCGGAAAGAATATACCGAAAATTTTACCGGTTATATCATGTGATGCTATTGCTAACCATACGGCAAGACAAACCAACCAATTACATAATATCGCCCTTAAAAAAGCTTGTGTAAAAGGAAGAGAAACCTTTGCTTTGGCTATTGCTACGGCTTTGTCGGCTACCGCACCGGTTACCAAACCGCTATTATACATCATCCATACAATAAATATGGAACCGATAAAATTGGCTATGTACACAAATAACCATTTTTTGAGCATATCACCGACTTTTGCGTTTCCGTTTAATACCGACATAAACATAAGATTATTACCGGTAAATAACTCGGCTCCGGCTATTACCACCAGCATAAGTCCCACACTAAAAACCGAACCGAATACAAGTGTGGCAATACCGGGATCAGCAATCTTTACACCCAATCTTGTAGCCAGCTGCGCTCCAAAAGCAATATACACTCCGGCTAAAAAACCCAAAATCATAACTTTAAGCGGTGTTAACTGACATTTGGACACACCTACTTTTGCGGTGATAGTTTGGGCGATACTTGCAGGCACATTAAAGTTTGCCATACAACCTCCTTATTTTTTTTCTATTTGAGAAAATATTTTCAAATAGGGTTTTAATGTCAAATTATTTTTTTCATAATCTATAAATAAATTAATAAGTTAACGATAAAATTGCAAAAATAATAGCAAAAAGATTTCTTGATATTATCAATATTTTTTCCATAACTGTTTTGATAAGTTTTGATTATAATAATCCCTATTCGATTTAAGGGTTTAAGTCTTTTTAGGGATTAATATTCAAAAGAATAAATTGAAATAATTTTAAGGCGTTTAGTAAAAATCAAACAACAAAAAATTAATATCTGAGAAAAATTGTAGTGTAAAAGAAATCGTATCTG
>CAZUGB010000008.1:0-2278 GCA_964619925.1 uncultured Candidatus Cloacimonadota bacterium | reverse complement strand
AAAAAGTTTTTCCACTAAGGGAACGAACCAAGAAAAAGGTACAGGTCTGGGATTGATATTATGTAAGGAATTTGCAGAAAAAAACAAAGGGAAAATAGGTGTAAAAAGCTCTTTGGGAAAAGGCAGTATATTCTATTTTACGGTACCGCTCAAAAATGATTGATATAAAAGATATTTTAAATAAAGATAGAAACTTCTTGATTAATCTTTCAAAAGAAAAAATCGAAGAATACATTCAAGCGATTGATAACACATTGAAAAAAAATAACAAAGATAAATATGAGCTGATTTTAAAGAAATCGGAATTATTATTAATCATAAACAAAAACTTGGAAGCTCTTACGCTTTTAAATGATTTTCTCCAAAATAATAGTTTTAAGAATCACGAAAATTACTTATTAGATTTTAATTTGGAAATCGGTAGAATTTATATCACATTAAGCAAATACGAAAAGGCTATACAACATTTGAATGAAGCCGAAACATTATCAGTCAGACAAAATAAAACCAATTTTACGATTAGAATAAAAATGTTGAAAGCTAATATTTTATCAAATCAGGGATTATATGAACAGGCGGATAAACTTTATAGGGAAATATTAAAATTAACCGAAAAAACAAAATCAAAAGTGGAAATAGCGAATTGTTATAGCGATATGGGTTTAATGGAAATTAGAAAAGGTAATTATGAAAAAGCGATATCTTGTTATAATAATTCAATAAAAATTTATGAGGAATTGGGAACCGAAGATTATCTTTATATTGTAAATGCCAACATAGGATTAATATACTTGAAACTTGATAATTATGAACAGGCAATAGAATATACGAAAAAAGCGGCAAAATTTGCAAAAAAATTAAAAGAGTGGCATAAGCTATCACAGATTTATAACAACCTCGGTTCAATTTATATTAAAAATAATGATTTTGAAAAAGCGGAAAAATATCTAAAAGAAACAATCAAACTGAAAATTCAAATTGGCGATAAACTTGGTTTGTCAAAGGCATTAAATAATATTTCTAACATCCTTATTACACAAAAAAAATATCAAGAAGCCGAAAAATATATTTCTATGTCTATAAAAATCAAAATTAAAAATAAAGATTACATAAGCTTGATTCATTCTTATACAAATCTGGCAGGATTTTATGTTACTTTAGAGCAATATGAAAAAGCACTGATTACCCTAAAAGAAGCTTCTTCCCTACTGGAAAAATACGGTACTATCGAAAATTACATAAACATCCATTATAATTATTACAAAATATACGAATCACTCGGAAATTTTGAAAAGGCTTTGGAATATTTTGAAAAGTATGAAGAGAAATATTTTGAACACAAAGAAAAAATACATAGTGATGAAATGCAAACATTGTTAAAAAAATATGAAGAAGAAAAAACCGAAAAAGAGAAACGCTTGTATTATCTGAAAAATATAGAATTAAAAAGAGCCAACGAAACAAAAAACAGACTTTTTTCAATTATAGCTCACGATTTGAAAAGTCCATTTTCCTCAATAATTTCTTTTATTTCGCTTATGAAACATGGCTATGATAGATTTTCAAACGATAAAATTCTTCGTTGGATAACCGAATTGGAAAATACCGTAAATAATACTTTTATGCTTCTTGAAAATCTTCTTACTTGGTCCAAGATGCATTCCAATGCCATAAAATTTAATCCGAAAAGTTTTGCTATTTATATGCCATGCAAAAAAACTTTTGAACTTTTATTGCCGAGAGCATCAGCAAAAAATATTACATTGATAAATAAAGTAGAAGAAAATATCTTTGTCTTTGCAGATTATTTTATGATTGAAACCGTTATAAGGAATATTGTAAATAATGCTATTAAGTTTACCCCTGAAAACGGGAAAATCATAATATCATCCGAATTGGGGAAAAATACTGTAGTTTTAAAAATAATAGATAATGGCGTAGGGATTTCGGAAGAAAACCAAAAAAAATTATTTAAATTAGAAACCAGTTTTACTACATATGGAACAAATAAAGAAAAAGGTACCGGTTTAGGATT
Source organism: uncultured Candidatus Cloacimonadota bacterium (assembly GCA_964619925.1). Classification (GTDB taxonomy): domain Bacteria; phylum Cloacimonadota; class Cloacimonadia; order Cloacimonadales; family TCS61; genus CAZUGB01. The sequence goes on along the minus strand of CAZUGB010000008.1, from coordinate 243 downwards.
AATTGTTTGTAAAGATTTTGTGGAAAAAAATAACGGAACCATCTCAGTTCACTCAAAAGTGGGAAAAGGTACTACTTTTATTATCAATTTACCGCTCAGCATTATGTGATTTTTTTAATATGTAATAAAAATCAATCAATCTAAAATATAATTTATATGTAGTTTTTGAGAAGCGTATAATTATTTTTAAAATAATATCTTATAATATGAAAATTTGGCGAGTAAACACTAAAAGTATCCATG
>CAZUGB010000007.1:0-12841 GCA_964619925.1 uncultured Candidatus Cloacimonadota bacterium | reverse complement strand
TTCTATTTAAAAGAGAATCTTTTTGGGTATTTACTATAACTATACCTATAATCATATTGGTTAAAATCAATGAAAGATGCAAAGTTTCGCAAATGCCTATGGTAAAAAGAACCAATCCGGTAATAAGAATGAAGATATTGTTTGAATCTTTCATTTTTTTGGTTAGTTTGGAAAACAACCAAGCAAGAAAACCGCCTATCAAAAAGCTGATAATGACTTCTTTGAAGGGATAAAAGATAGTGAGAAGCATATTATTTGCCGATTCTCCCGTTTGAACAAGCAGCATATCCTTTGCAATGGCAAAAGCAAAACCGAAAATAATTATTCCCAAGCCGTCATCAAAGCCAACTACGGCATAAAGCGCTTGTGTTAAACTTCCTCTTGCTCTGTATTCTTTTATAACGGCTACCGTTCCGGCAGGCGCGCTGGCAGGAGCTACCGATGCAAATAATATTGATAATGGAAGATTATTCGTAACAAGATATATAAAACCCAATACCACAAGAAAAGCTCCGAAAGATTCCAACAAAATGATGTAAATAATACTTTTACCCAGTTTTTTCATTGTGGAAAACTTTAATTCCATTCCGATGCTTAATGCCACAAAACCCAAAGCCATATCGGGTATAAAATCCAATTTATCCAAAAGCTCATCATTAAAAACATGAATAAACGAAGGACCTAACAAAGCTCCTAAAATCATATAACCGATAATTGCAGGCAACTTGATATATTTCATGCTTTTGCCAAAGTAAAAGCCGATAAAAATTATTGCTCCGATAATTCCTAATATCGGAAATTCTTTTAAATAGTCCGATAACGATGCTATCATTTTATATCTCCAAATTTCCGGAAGAGTAGATAAGCTCTTGCATAATAATCAAAACGCCTTTTTGTATCTTTTTTGTTTCCTTTTCAAGATTTCTGATAAATTCGTTGGATATATTTTTAGGGATAATTGCTATAATCATCCGGTTAAATTTCTTTTCGTTTTCGCTCCAGAGATTCGCAAATAGCGGCGAATGATATAAGTAATAACCGGCATTGTCTCCATCTAAAACGATAATTGAACTATCTTCCAACTCCGTAAATTTTTCTAAAATGTCCAAAAATATGTCTTCGTCCTGAATTATTGCTTCCACTTTGATAAATTCTTTGCGTTGAGGTAATTCGGGGATAAATTCCAAATTTTTGATGAATAACTCTTTTACCAATGTAGGATTGTCGGCGCTAATAATTTGCTGTACGATGTTTTTATCTTTTAGCACGCCTGCAATTTTGGAAAGCATTCTGATATATTGATTTCTTTCGTCTTCCGGCGCAATAACAAATACGATAAGTTTTACCTTTTGATTATCGATAGCTTCAAAATCCACTCCTTTCGGTGCCGTGATGATTCCCACTACGAAGTCATCCAGTTTTTTTAATGTGCAATGAGGAATGGCTATTGCATCTCCCAAACCCGTGGAACCTATTTTTTCTCTTTCTTTAAAAGCCTTGTAAATATCCTTTTCAGAATATTTTTTTAATAAATCGTTCTTTTTTGATATTCGAGCTATTTCCTTTAACACCTCATCTTTGGATTCGGCAGAGTAATCCAAAACAATTTGTGAATCCAAAATATAATCGGATAAATTCATATGATACCTCCGCAATTATTTCCCGAACGGGAAGTTTTTTTAATTAAAAAACAACCAGTTAAAACTAAAATTTATATGATATGGCATTAACAACAATTCCGAATAAGAGTATTCGTTTGTAAGATTAATAAAATCGGCTTTTAATGTGAAATATCGGGTAATTTGCACACCTATGAACGAATTAAGATAAATATCATAATAATTCCAGTGTTTGTCATTCGTTAAAAAATGATATTCCGCTCCAACGAAAATTTTGTTATTATGATTTAATTCTTCGGAAATTTTGAATAAACCCCTATAATGCAACATAGGAAAGTATTTTGAAAACTTTTTGTGATAAATAAGATTGGTGGATATGTAAAAATCAAGCAGCTTTATTTTGAAAGAGTTATCTTGTTTTATGGAAGAGAAAAATGTTTTTGAACTGTTTTTTTGTTTCTGTCCGAAAGAAATTTGTGCTTTTTTGTATTTTATGGAAACATCTTCGGAAATAAAATCATAAAAAATCATATCGTTGTGATAGTTAAGCGAATATGAAAAATCTTTGTTTTGATGATATTCCAAATGTGATGAGATATAATTTTTTTCAAAATTTCGATTTATAAAAACGGCTTGCATTAAGAATTTTGAATAATTGAAGTAACTTTTGATATGATAATAATAATTTTTATTTTGATTATTTGTCGCTTGAAATTTCGGTTCTATTTCGAGATAGGGCATTCTTATCTTTTGAGATAAATAAAATTGTGTTTCGGTTTCCGTTTTGTTTTTTATTTTTGTGGATATGTTTTGTACCGCCAAATTAAACCCCTTGAAATTATAAATCAAATTTGTTCGATTTTGCTTTAAAGAAAGCGTTTTTAAAGAATCCGAATTTGATAATATATAAAAATCGGGGATTGTATTTTCAAAAATATCTTTTGTTAAGGATAAACTGCCTAATTTTGTTTTTAATCTTGTAAAAAGATGAAAATCCTTGGAAGGATTGTTATTTTGATGCCATAATCCTTCTTTACCCAAGTATGAAAAATTGAAATCGAATAGATTTTTTAGGTTACCTTTATAAAAATCGGCATGAACAAAATTCATATTTTCGGAACCCGTACCGGCATTTGAATATAACACCGGAACGCAATTATCATATATTTTTTGGTAAAAATCGTTATAAAAAACAGACTCATAATCATAAAAAGGGGTTAAAAGCAGATAAGATAAAGATGATGAGAAATTTCTGTTTTCGGATAAAAATCCGTTTACAAAAAAAGGTTTGTAACTCTGATAAGGTAAATAGATATGAAAATTTTCACTAATAGAAAATGGTAAAAAAGTATTATGAGTTTTTTTATATTTGTCGTAGGATAATAATTTTATTAACTCGTTTTTGGTTGGGAAATATAAAGAATCGGTTTGTGATACCAATGTGGAATCGGATATTACCTTGGTAGAATCTATCGGTGAAGAAATCAGATGTAAATTAAATCCGATAAGGATGATTAGCCAAAATATTTTAAAGCCAGTTATTTTTTTTATACCATTCATAGGTTTCTCTTAAATGTTCGGTGAGATTATTATTCGGTTTGTAGCCAAGCAAGTTTTTGGCTTTTTCATTTGAGATAGTCCAATTTTTGATTTTTATTTCTTTTACTTTTTCACTGTTAAGCAATAGTGGTTTATCGCGAAATTTTGATAATAAATCGGAGAAAACGGCAATGGAATCGGGAATCAATTCGGGAATTTTTATTTTTACGGCTTTAATTTGCATTGCCTTTTCCAAAGATTCAATAAATTCGATAGTGCTATAATTGTCTTCCGCGGCAAAAAAGGTTTCATTGAATGCGGTTTGATTAAGTATTGTTAATTTGATTAGTTTGATTAGTTCTTTTACATAAATCATTGCGATATAAGAAGGTTTCATTCCTATTTGAAATGCAAGACGAAATTTTATCAATTTGAAATACTGTAAAAAATCTTTGTCTTTGGGACCATATACCGATGAGGGTCGGATAATTGTGTAGGGTATTCGAGCGTTTTTTTTGATGATATTTTCCGCATAAAGTTTACTTTTGCCATAAAGTGAAATGGGATTGGATTCGTCATCTTCGGTTTTCGGTTTATCTTCCGAAGGACCGGCGGCGGCTTGACTGGACAAAAAGATAAATTGCGAAATATCGTTTTTGTTTGAAGCGTTAAGAAGTTTTTCCGTTAGATCGACATTGATTTTTTTGATTTGTTCCCAATTTTTAGCTCTCGTGGCGGCGGCACAATGTATAAAAACATCCTGCTTTTCGAAACATTTCAGATATGATTCTTCGGAATTGTAATCGATAGAAATTATTTTTACGTTTTTCGGTATAAAAGATGTATCCGATGATTTTCTTACCATGCAGGTAACATTGTATTCTTTGGATAGTTCTTCCGATAAAGAGCTACCCACAAAACCGTTTGCACCACTTATTAATATATTTTTCATAGTTGTTAAAAAAAAATCGGTGATTTTTAGGTCAAATGATATTTTGCCTGTTATCGGTTAGATAAAAAATTGTTTGTAAAATAATGAAAAAAACTTATATTTCTTTTCACGGGTATTGAAAAATCGGGTTTGCGGATGTAAAGACAAAATTATTCGGATTATAAAAAATATTACCAAAGTCATTAAAATATAGGTAAGCTATGGCACAACAAAAAGATTGACAATAAGATACCTTTTTTAACTTTGGAATAAATTAGATAGGGGTTGATTATTATAAGGATATTAAAATGAATAACAGTAAAAAAATAACGGTTGTTTTGCTAATTTTGTTTATTGTGGCAATTACCGCATTAAATATATATAGCTTAAAAAAGATTAATAATCATAAACAGCTGATAAAAGAAAATATCTTATTAAAGCAAAAATTAAATCTGCTATCGGAAAAGATAGATTCATTGCTTGATAAGATAAAAAAAATGGAAGCATGGGAAGATTCTTTGCGATTAAGTAAGAATCTAAAACAGATAAAAAAAGAATTAAGAGAAATGGGTGTGGGCGGTATTCCGGTAATAGATAGCACTTTTGCGGGTATCAATTCCGATTTGTTTATGTCCTATAACAATGTAGTAAATAAATTGCAACACCTTGAAAACAAGGTAGGTTTTGATTATACCACTCACAAAAAGGTTTTTGATTATTATAAGTTAAAAAGCGATTTAGATAGATATACTCCTTCCATTTATCCGACTTTCGGCAGAATTTCCGATTATTACGGTTGGCGATTTCACCCCTTTTTGCATAAAAGAATGTTTCATCACGGTTTGGATATTGCCAATGAAAAAGGAACACCGGTTTATGCCACTGCCGACGGCGTAATACGTGCCGCAAAACGAATGAAAAATTTCGGTAAATTCATTTCGATTAATCACAAATACGGCTATCAAACAAATTACGGTCATCTTAGTAAAATAGTAGTGAGAAAAGGACAAAAAGTAAAACGAGGTCAAATAATCGGATATATGGGTAACACGGGAAGATCCACGGGAACACATCTGCACTACGAAGTAAAAAGATACAATCGATACAGAAATCCCATTAAATATATAAATCGAAAAAAAATATCGCTATGAGAAAATATAATTTCAAAGAAAAAATAAAGAGATTGGAAGAGATTGTAAACACACTCGAAGAGGGTATGGAAGATCTTGAAAAGGTTGTGTCTCTTTATAAGGAAGGAATAAAACTCTCCAAAGAGCTTACGGAAAAATTAAAAAATTTGGAAAGTAAAATAATAGTAGTGGACAAAGAAAAAGATGAATAACAAAGATAGAATGTTTTTTAAAAAGGATTTAAAAGAAAAAAAAGAATTGGTTAATATTGAAATTGATAGATTCTTACCGAGAAAAGACGAATATCCCAAACAAATCCACAAGGCGATGCGATACACATTGTTTGCCGGCGGAAAAAGGTTGCGTCCTTATCTTTTATTGAATGTTTATCAATTGTTTAACGATGATATTAGCAAGGTTTTAAAGGTAGCCGCCGCAATAGAGATATTGCATACCTATACCCTTATTCACGATGATTTACCGGATATGGACGATGATGAAATACGTAGGGGAAAAAAGACAAATCATTTACTTTTCGGTGAAAACATAGCATTGCTTGCGGGTGATGCCCTTTTGGTAAATGCTTTTGAACTTCTTGCGGAAATAGATTATGAAGATTCCGTAAAAATGCAATTAATCAACGAATTGGCTGTTGCCGCAGGCTCCCAAGGGCTTATCGGCGGTCAAATAATGGATATTTTAAGCGAAGGGAAAAAAATCACACCGAAAACTTTGGATTATATTCATAAAAACAAAACGGGTAAACTTATAGCCATTGCCGTAAGATTTGCTTGTATTCTTGCCAAAGCGCCGGAAAAAGATATTAAAAAAATGGAAAAATTCGCAGAAAAAATTGGACTGGCATTTCAAATTGTTGATGATATTTTGGATGTGGAAGGTTCAAAATCAACATTAGGAAAGGATACGGGCAAAGATAATCAATTGGGTAAAGCCACATATCCCGCTGTTTTCGGTTTGGATGAATCCAAAGAAAAAGCCGAAACTTTGATAGAAGAAGCCAAAGAAATATTGGCAGGCTACGGCGAAAAGGCAAAAGCTCTTAATATATTGTGTGATTATATCATATCACGAAAAAAATAAATGTTGGAAATACGAATAAAAAAAATAAAGAAAATTGCTCGATTACCCCGAAAAATGACCTCTCATTCCGCAGGTTACGATCTCTTTTCCGCAAATGAAGAAGATATTACTATCTCACCAAACAACGTTAAACTAATTCCTACCGGTTTTGTAATGGAATTGCCTCATGGTTATGAAGCTCAAATAAGACCGAGAAGCGGATTGGCTCTGAAACATCAAATAGGTATCTTGAATTCTCCCGGAACAATAGATGCCGATTATCGCGGCGAAGTGGGTATTATTTTGTATAATTTCGGAAACCAAGATTTTGTAATAAAACCGAATATGCGAATAGCTCAAATGGTTATTAACAAAGTGGAAGAGTGCGAATTTGTGCAAGTAAACGAGTTATCGGAAACAAAAAGAGACAAAGGCGGTTTCGGTCATACCGATTTGTAATTAATTTTTCACACTATTCAAAGTCCAGAATACCGAAAAAGGTTTCATTTTAAATTTTGCTTTTATCGGCAGATGATTTTTGTCTTCGGTGAACCACAAATATAATGTTTTGCTATTTCCTACCAAGTTGTTTGTGAGCATATCGCTATTTTCTTTTTTGTTTTCTTTGGAAATTTTTTTGTATGTAATTTGATATTTGCGAGTAAGATAATCCTTTTTATCCATTGTAATTTTTTCTTTTTTAATAAAAACGGCGGAACCTTTCCAAAGAACGGTATTTGCATCTATATAAAATGATAGTGTGTCCTTTTGGTGGTATCTCAAATAGTAGAGTGTAGAAAAGAAATCGCGAATGTCATAAGGAATTTTGTATTCTTTTGATTTATTATTTATAAAATCCAACATCCTTGCCGTGGTTATATCTCTTTTGTAGGCAAATTGTCTTTTTTCATAAAAATCCTTTTGTGCGATGTCTTTTTTGAAGTAGGAAGGTAAAAATAACGAATCGGAATTGTCATTATATTTCGCGATGTATTTATTATCCAAAGATTTTAGTAGCTTTGCCATTCCGGTGCTTATGGCAAAAACCTGCAAAGAATTATCCCGATAAATAAACTTTGCTTTTACCACGGTGATTCCTACAAAGGAAATATCAAAATGCAGTGTTTCCGAATATAAGTAAGAAGCCAAAAAAAGAATTAAAAAAGATATTTTTTTCATTGCTTGTTATTCGGGATTTTTATCTCCAAAACAACAGCGATAATTCTTTTTCTTCTAATTCGTGCAACTCTGAAAGAATAGATGTCTTTGTAGATTATCAGCTCGTTTTGTTTGGGAAAACCCTCTTTTTGAGCGGTGATAAATTCCGCAATATTGCTGTATGATTCTTCCGGTAAATCCAAAGACAACTCTTCGTTTATTTCTTTTATGGAAGTCATTCCGTTAATCAGATATTTGTTTTCTCCCACCATTTTTATGGAAGCGATATCATCGGTATCATATTCATCTTCAATTTCACCCACAATTTCCTCAAAAATATCCTCTGGTGTAATCAAACCGGAAGTTCCTCCGTATTCGTCCACAACTATTGCGATATGGATTTTGCTCTTTTTAAAGAGGTTAAGCAAAGTGGGAATCGGCATTACTTCGGGAACGATTAAAGGTTCTCTGATTATTTTCGAGATAGGTTTTTCGGGATATAATATCAAATCTTTGGCATGAACATATCCGATAATATTATCGATATCGTCTTTGTAGATAGGTATTTTGGAAAAGCCTTTTTTCACAATGGTTTCTTTTATTTTTTCTTTGGATTCGTTTTCGTCAACCGCCACAATATCAACGCGAGGTCGCATTATCTCTTCTGCTACGGTTTTATTAAATCTGAAAATTCTAAAAAGTATTTTTTTCCCTTCATCGTTCATTAATTCTTCCGGTACGTCGTGTTCCAAAAATTCTTTAACGTCCGAAATAGAAAGGTCTTGGTTTGATGTGCCTTTTTTGGAAATAGCATTGCTTAATAATTCCAAAATTTTTACTACCGGCCATAAAATAATTTTTATCACTTCGAGAATAATAGCGGATTTGCGGGCGAATTTTTCAGGTGAAGAGATTGCAATAAGTTTGGGTATCACTTCGCCGAAAACAAGAATAACCGATGTCATAATGATTATTTCAAAAAACAACACTAAAATGTGTGAATTGGGAAACAATTTAATAGCTATCAGCGTGGCTGTGGCGGATGCCGCAACATTTACTATGGTGTTTCCCAATAAAATTAGAATTAATAATTCCTTCGGACGTGATAAAAGTCTTAAAACTCTTCTGTAACCTTTTTTCTTTTTTTCTTCGTTTTCCATTTTTTTTAATTGAATGGATGTGAGAGAAAAGAAAGATGTTTCCGAACCTGAAAAAAAAGCGGATAACAAAAGTAAAAAAACTATTATGATTAACGACACACTATCGTCCACGATTGGCTTTACTCCTTATGCTCGTAATATATATATTTTCTTTGTTTTTCATTTTTATTTCTTCTTTTTTGTTTAGATGATCATATCCCATAAGATGTAACAATCCGTGTATGAATAAAACTTGAAGTTCATCCGAAATATCATGCTGTTTTTGTCTTTCCGCCTGCATCACATTTATTATAATATCTCCCAATACGGGGGAAAATTCTTGCGTGTCCTCAAATGACAATACATCCGTAACGTTATCTATTTTGCGATATGTGGCGTTGTAATAAAGCATTTCTTCATCATCTGTTAATAATAAATTTACGATTTCCTTTTTAGGATTATGTTTTTCATTTTGGATTATACTATTGTAAATATCAAAAAAAATTTCTTCGTCTATTTGTCTATCAGTTTTGTTTATTATTACAAGATTTTTATTCGGTTTCATCTGTGGGATACTCAATCCTTTGTGAATAAATACCCATTATTATGGGTAACATGGCTTCTTTTATTTTTTTTATATCGGATATTGTTAGCGGGCATTCGTCAAGTTGACCTTCTTTTAACATTCTTTCAATGGATTCGTTTATAATTTTTATGATGTTTTCTTTATGAAGTTCTTCCGATTTTTGTCGTGAATTTATAGTGGATTCCACCGAATCGGCTATCATAACAATAGCGGCTTCTTTCGATTGGGGTTTAGGTCCGGGATATTGGAAATCTTTTTTGTTTATTTTCATTCCGAGAGATTTTGCTTGAATATGAAAATATCTTGTGAAGCCGTCGCCGTGATGTTGGGCTATTATATCTATTACCTCTTTCGGTAGGTTATGTTTTCGGGCGAGTTTCACTCCCTCAGTAGTATGTTTGATAATAAGTTTTGCACTTTCCTGCGGCATTAATTTATCGTGTATATCCGACGAATCGGGATTATTTTCGCTAAAATATTCGGGATGATACAATTTTCCGATGTCATGATAATATCCTCCGGCGCGAGCCAAAAGATAGTTCGCTCCTATCGCTTCAGCCGCAGTTTCAGCCAAACTACCCACTTTACTGCTATGGTGATATGTCCCCGGTGCTTTGGAAGATAATTCCTTTAAGAGAATATTTTCCATATTCAAAAGTTCCAAAATCACTCGTTTTGTAGCTTTGTTCATTTTCTTTTCGATAGAGGGAAGAAGCAAAATATAGATGATGTATGAGATAAAAATTGATAAAAACGAAAAATAGATGTTTTTTAGATATGCAAAAAAATCGGTTAACTTAATAATCGAGATAATGGTATTAATAATTATTGAGCCGATAATTAAAAAAAGCAGAACAATAAAATCGTTTTTTCTTTTACTGAAAAATTTACCTGCAAAAATACCGAATAATACAATCATAAAAGGTATAATTAAATTGGAAATATTCCATCTTATGAAAATGGAAAGTAGTAAAAATTGAAACATGTTATAGAGAAAAGCCTGTTTATAATTATAAATTTGAGAAATTATCAAAACCGTAAAAAAATAGGGAAGAAGTAACAGTGAAAAATTCATTAACACGTTTATTAACACATGCGTAAGCAAAATAGTGAAAAAAGAAATATTAAACAGTAAAATGTCTTTAATTGATATGATATTGATATTTAAAAGAATATTGCTTAAAAAGAAGAACAAAATTATTAAAATAAATGCCAAAAAAATTACACCGAATGAAGAAATGAGAATTTTACTTTTTTTCTGTTCTCCATATTTTTCTTTTTGTATTTTTATCAAAGAATTTAATTTTATCAAATCGCTTGGCGTGATTTTTTGATTTTTGGATATGATTTTTTCATTTTTTGAAACCTTTCCGCTGGTTATTGGAACGGAATCGCGTAGTTTTTGTTTTTCCAATTGAGTTAAATTGTTATCTACCACAATGTTTTCGATAAGAATAATCTTTGCCAGCTCTTCAACGGCTTTTTTCTTCTTTTTGGAATAGATTACAGAAGTTAATTTTTTCTTTGCTTCGTCCAGAGAATATAGGCGATTTAATGAATAAGATGATATTTTGTTGTTTTTATAGAGTTTTATTTTGGAAGATAAAATTGTGGAAGGATAAATCCCCACATCCATTATTTTATTTATTTTTTCGGTAAGATAATTATAAACATCGGTTCTGTTTTTTTGTTTTGAAAGATAGGCAATCGTTTCATCCGAAAGAAAATAACCGTTTTTTGCCAGTTCTTTTTTAATGTCTTTTAATGATTTTTGTTTTCCGTAATTTGTAAAATGGTTAAAAATAAAGTCCAGATTTTTCAAAGCGTTAAATTTTAAATTTTGTGATATTTTGTATATCGGTTTTGCTTTTGAAATGGCGAGTTCTCTTTCGTTTTTTAATTGTTCTTCCGATTTATATATGGGAAAGTCGAAAGGTGCTATAATATCTCTATCGGAAATATCTCCTACCGAAAAATTATATTCTATGGGAACAAAGTTATAAAGATTTGAAATAAAATAAAGTAAGGCGATAAACAGTGCGGTTAATCCCCAGAAAAACAAATTGCGTTTGGTTATTTTATTTATGGTAAACATATAAAAAAGCCTCCCATATAATATTAAATGAGAGGCTGAAAATTGATATTATGATTAATCTCTTGGTATTTGTAAAATTTGGTTGGGATAGATTAAATTAGGATCTTTAATCTTATCTTTGTTTGCTCTGTATATCAAAGGCCATTTAGCGCCGTTTCCATATACTTCGGGATAAGAAGATATTTTCCAAAGAAATTCACCTTTGTAAACTTTCCAAGTATTAGGCAAGCCTCTTGGTATTTTAAGAACCATATTCGGATAAATAAGATTCGGATCTTTTATTTGATCTCTATTTGCTCGATAAATAATTCCCCATTTTTTGGGATCGTTGTAAATAAAATCATATCCTGAAATTTTAGAAAGTGTTTCGCCTTTTACCACAGTGTAAGAATCTTCGTAATATTTCGGTTTTGCCGCTTCAAGATTATTTTTAAGATTTTCAAATTTAATATTTAAATCGGAAAAATCATCTACGAAATCGGGAACTTTTGCATATTTGGATTTTGAATAATTTTGATATTCCACGATAAGAGCGTTAATTTCTTTTTTGGCAGACCATAATTCGTCGTCTGTCATTTCGTTGTAATTTTGTAATTTATTCTTAAAATAAGCAATTTTATCTTGAATGGAAGCGAATTCATCTTTGGAAACACCTAGTTTAGCAAGAATATTATCGTATGTGGTTGAATAAGTTGTTTTGGTTTGTGCAAGTTGTTTTTTTAATTCTTCAATTTCTTTGTTAAGCTTATCTTTGTCTGCAATTGCTTGGGATTTTGCTTTTTGGTATTCGGCAAGTTGATCTTGCAATTGTTGCCAATATTGTAATCTTTCTTTCTTTTTAAGATGCTTATATTCTTCGGGTGAAAGGTAAGTTACGGCAGAAAATAATACGGCCGGCAATACGAATGCAACAAGAATTGCTAATAAAATTATCTTTTTCATAATGCTCTCCTATTCCAATCCCAATTGTTTTTGGTATTCTTGCAATTTTTGTAATTTAGCTTTTTCTTCGTCGAGTTCTTTCTTTAATTTGTCTCTTTCCAGCTTTAATTGTTTTACTTCTTTTTGAGCGGCTAACATATCTTGTTGAGCTTGATTTAATTGATCTTTGGAAACGGGTGGCGGTGGTGGTGTACAAGCCGAAAGAAAAATAGCGGCGGCTATAGTTAACATAGCCAATGATTTTGTAACCTTATTCATTTCTTATTCTCCTTTTTACAAATTTTTTTTGAACATAAACTTTATCCTTGTATATTCTGTCAAGAATGATATTAAGTTAAACGATTTTTTTTAATTTTATCACATTAAAATTAACTTAATAAGGAGAGAAAATGAGAACTCCCCCTAACCCCCTCTTTGATAAAGAGGGGGAACATTGTCTCCCTTCTCTTTTGAAAAGAGAAGGGTAGGGGATGAGTTAGAAAGAAATAATTTTCATTTTTTATATTTAATCCAAATTTTGAATGTTAGTTTTTTGGGTGTGAACTCCCCCTAACCCCCTCTTTGGTAAAGAGGGGGAACTTTGTCTCCCTTCTCTTTTGCAAAGAGAAGGGTAGGGGATGAG
>CAZUGB010000006.1:0-4667 GCA_964619925.1 uncultured Candidatus Cloacimonadota bacterium | reverse complement strand
GGAACCACTATAAATCCGAACCCGATAACCCATAAAAGCAAAGGGAAAAACCATATCTCAGCAAATGAATTTATCATAGCATCCTTGGGAGCATTGGGATTGTATATCACTTCCACCTCTTCCCCGGTTTTGCAGATATTTTTTAAAAAGGAAGAATTGTTTATATGTCCTTCGAAAATTATTTTTTCTCCCGAATTCGTGTAAAACAAAACTACCGGAAGTACAAACGTTTCATTCGGTTTGTTACCTCTATGTCTTTCATATCTTATAATCGTGCCGTGGGTTTTTATCCCGTATTTTCTTAATGTTTTTATTTTATTATGAATTTTAAACCCGAAATGAACGGCTATCAATCCTAAAATGATAAAAATAACCATGAAAAACGATGAGATATAAAGTTCTTTCTTTTCTTTTTTATTCATATCAAAAAAAAGACGGTCTTTTTAAGACCGCCTGTGATAAATTATTTTGCCAATTCCATACCTTTTTGGATGGCTATTAGATTTTTTTCCAAAAGATCGGGATTTTTCTTAATTAAAAAATCCGTAAGATCATTCTTTAGGGTTTCATATTTTACCAAACCGGTTTTTCCTATAATTACACCTATGGCAATCATATTCAAAACTTTTGCCGAACCGATTTCTTGAGCCAACGTATTCATCGGTATATATATTTCCGTGATACCTTCTTTATTCAACTTTTTAGGACACATATCTGTATTGGCTATCAAAAGTCCGCCGGGTTTGATATTCGGACCGAATTTATCTATGGAGGGTTGATTCAAAGCTACCAAAATATCAGGATGAGTAACGATAGGTGATGCCACCATTGAGTCGGAAACAACCACTGAAACATTTGCCGTACCACCGCGCATTTCTGGACCGTACGAAGGTAACCAAGATACCTGTTTCCCCTCTTTCATTGCGGCTTTTGCAATAAATTTACCTATTGTAAGCGCACCTTGACCGCCAAAACCCGAGCTAATAATTTCAACTTTCATTATTTACCTCCCATTTCGCCTTTATCACGGAATTTTTTAACGGGGAACATTTCCACCATATGTTTTTTACCCCATTCCATAGCTTCGATAGGTGTCATACCCCAGTTTGTGGGACATGTGGAAAGAAATTCCACAAATGTAAAGCCTCTGCCTTCTTTGTTGTATTGAAGAGCTTTTTTAACCGCTTTTTTTGCTTTCAAAATATCTTGAGGTGAATATAAAGTTACTCTTTCTATATAATATGGTGCTATAAGAGAATCCAATAATTCACAAACTCTTATCGGATAGCCGATATCATTTACATCTCTTCCATAAGGAGAAGTTGTTGTTTTCATATCAGGAAGAGTGGTAGGTGCCATTTGACCGCCGGTCATACCGTATATTGCATTATTAACAAAGAAAACGGAGATTACTTCGCCTCTATTTGCCGCATGAACAATCTCTGCGGTTCCGATAGCCGCCAAGTCGCCATCACCTTGATATGTAAATACCTGCATATCAGGTCTTGCTCTTTTCATACCGGTAGCAACAGCCGGCGCTCTACCATGTGCCGCTTCCGCCATATCAACATCAAAAAATTCATATGCAAAAACAGAACAACCTACGGGTGCAACGCCCATTGTGGTGTTTCTTATTCCCAATTCGTCAATTGCTTCGGCTATCAATCTATGTGAAATCCCATGGGTACAACCGGGACAATATGTAAACTGCTTTTTCGTTAATGCTTTTGGTCTTGTTGCGATAACTTCCATCATATCCTCCTATAAAACCTCAAGTAGTTTTTCTTTTATTTCGTCAGGGGAAATCAAAACACCGCCAACTCTTCCGAAGAATTTAACGGGAACTTTACCGTTTACTGCAATTTTAACATCTTCCACCATTTGACCGCTATTCAATTCAAATACATAAACCGTTTTTACGTTTTTTCCCACTGCATTTAAAACTTCTTTGTAAGGATAAGGCCACACTGTGATAGGTCTTATAAGTCCTACACTTTTCCCTTCCGCTTTTAGAGAATCAATTGCGGATTTTACCACACGAGACATCGTACCGAATGCTACACACAATACTTCGTTGTCTTCTGATACGTTATATTCTTCCCACCTTACTTCGTTTTCTTCTATTTTTTTATATTTTTCCAATAAATGTTCAACGTGTTTACGCAATACCACAGGATCTATTTCCAAAGAATTAATCTCGTGGTGGTGGTGATTTGGTTCATCTTCATTGGGATGCATACACCAATCGTAATGTTGTTTGTTTAATTCTTCAATTTCTTCTTCCGTTTTTGTAGGTTTAAACTGAACGGGTTCCATCATCTGTCCCAATAAACCGTCTGAAAGGATATATACGGGATTTCGGTATTTATCGGCTAAATCAAATGCAAGATCGGCCATGTCGGCAAATTCCTGAACGCTACTTGGTGCAAGAGTAATTACCCTGTAATCTCCGTGACCGCCACCTTTGGTAGCTTGGAAATAATCACCTTGAGCGGGTTGTATGTCTCCCAAGCCCGGACCGCCTCTTTGAACGTTTACTATCACGCAAGGCAATTCGGCACCTGCTATATAAGATACACCTTCTTGTTTTAAAGAAATTCCGGGTGAAGATGAGGAAGTCATAACTCTTTTGCCTGTTCCTGCGGCACCATAAACCATATTTATAGCGGCTACTTCACTTTCCGCTTGAACAAATGTTCCGTTTACTTTGGGAAGCATTTTTGCCATGTATTCTATTAATTCACTTTGCGGGGTAATCGGATAAGCAAAATATAATCTACAACCGGCTCTAATAGCGGCTTCGGCTACAGCTTCATTGCCTTTCATCAAAACTTTTTCACTCATATATTCCTCCAATTCCTATTTTTCTACGGTTATTGCCACATCGGGACAAATTGTGTAACATAATTTACAAGCGATACATTTTTCCGGTTCAAAACATTCCGCATAATGATAACCTTTTTCATTAATATTTTCGGAAAATCGAATAATTTTTACGGGACATACCGGAATACATAATCCGCATCCCTTACAATAATGAGGGTCAACCGTCATTCTTGCCATAATCAACTCCTTTGATTTATTTTATATAAATAAATTTACTAACAATGCTGTTGTCTTTTGTGGTCGCTTTCACAATGTAAAAACCACTTTTTAAGTTGTGATATTTTTTGTCTATATAATTCAAATCAATATTGTAATTTTTTTTATTTAAATACGTTGTAGTGTAAATTTTTTCTCCTTTTAGGTTATAAATTGTAATTTGATAGGGATTATTATTCCTGTTTTCAAACGAAAAATAAATAGTGCTTTTTACGGGATTGGGATACAATTTCATTGTAAGATTTTGTTTTTTTATCGAATTATTATAAGTTGATACATCATAAGAAAATAATTCGTTGATATTAAAAACGCTTCTTTGGTTTAGATATGCGGGATTTTGCGAAGTAGCGGTACTCCAATAAAACAAGCCGAGAAAATAGGAATATTGCATTGCTTGAAGATTTAGTATAGAACCTGCGGCAGAACCCATAATATCCCAGCTTCTTTCAACGGAAATATTCGAATTGTTATTCAAAGAATCCGAAATAGCTTCATATCTATCACAATAAACGGGGGAATACAGTTTTCTAAAGTGATTTGTAGCTACCAGTAAGTTTTGTGGTATTTGAGTATTATCATCTTCCGTTCGATATTCGGCTCCCATTAAATTATTCACCTCTATAACAATTGCAGACGTTGTATCGGTAGCTTGAACAATAAAAGGTCCCGAATGATTTTTGTCCGATACTGCATCGAAGACATCATATTTGTTATTATAGCCATCGGAATTATAATCGATAGATTCTATAGCGTTTCTTACTGATAGCCAAATAGGATGCAAATTTTCCAAATTGTCTTGATTATTGATATTTCCCATATTCATAAAAGCCGAAACACCATTTATATTGAATGAAGACAAAGCTCCGAATAATCCGGGAAATCCTATCGAAACCCAAGGAATTTCATTTTCTTCGGATGGAAATTGAACCATTAATATAGGATTTTCTTTTAGAGACGAATCCGATTGCCAATCCAGAAAACGGGTAATTAAAAGATTCCCTTCCAAATCGGATTGAGAAGTAGCTTGTTGCCAACCTGATAAACTTGAGCATCCAAATCCCTTAATACTACGTCCGGTTAAAGATAAATAGTCAACAAGGGCATTACAAAGGAAAATATCATTTTTATTCAATTCGCGATTTAAAAAATCAATATAAATTGTGTTCAAACTGTCTCGCATACCCTCTATTAAACCTGTTGCTTCTTCATGGTACTTATTTTCAATCTCAAATTGAGTGCTAATAGTGGAAACGGCATTGTTATAAAGATATGAAGAGCCGTAAAATACACCGTGATAAATGTAATTTTCCCATACGGTTTTGATATTATCGGCCAATAGATAACCTTGTGCATATCCTCTTTCGTAGTGAGTACCCCACACTTTGATAATGATTTTATCGTCTTGTATCGTCAAATTGCCGTTTACGGATTGCGAATAACCCGATAAGGCAAACAGTAAAAATAATAACAAAAAACAAATTTTTTTCATTTTTCTCCTCCGGATAGTTCTTTTATTTTCAAAAAAGGATATATTACCAAGAGCATAATGGATATTAATACAAATG
>CAZUGB010000005.1:0-19272 GCA_964619925.1 uncultured Candidatus Cloacimonadota bacterium | reverse complement strand
ATTTTTTCAAAAATTTTTTTATGTGAGTAAGAAAAAGAAACATCTTCCAATATAAATACGTCATTACCACTGCGTTTTTCGGCATTAATTTTTAATTTGATATTTTTTTCTTCTTCGAAAAGATTTATTTTCTTTAATTTTTCGAGCTGTTTTTGTCTGGATTTTGCTTGTTTTGTTTTTTGTCCCGCAATGTTTTTATCAATAAATTCTTTTGTTTTTTTTATAAATTCCTGTTGTTTTTTTGCCTGCTTTTCCAATAATTGTTTTTTTTCGGAATAAGCTTTTTCAAAATCTTTGTAATTACCTTTGTAAACATTAATTTTACCGTTTGTTAAATGGAATATTTTATTTACCATAACATTTAGGAAATATCTGTCATGAGAAATCATCAAAAAAGGTTTTCCCAAAGTTTTAAGATATTTTTCCAACCAAAAAATCATTTTAATATCAAGATGATTGGTAGGTTCGTCCAAGAGCAAATAATCAAAATCGGATGAGAGAATTTTTGCGAGCTGTATCCTTGTTTTCTCACCGCCGCTAAAATCATTTACCTTTTTATTCCAAACATCTTGAGAAAAATTTAAGGAAGTAAGAATCATTTTTACATTTGTTTCGAATGTATAACCGTTTGTATGCTCAAATTGCTCCTGAAGTTTTTGCAGTTTATTTATACTTTTTTTATCATTCGATTTGGAAACTTCCGATTGTAAATTTTCCAGTTGTTTTTTTAAATTCAGATATTCGGCATTTGATTCGACAATAAAATCATAAAGAGATTTGGATATATTAAAATTCATTTCCTGCTTCAGATATGCAATCTTTACATTTTTCGCATAATACACATTGCCGTAAGAGGGTTCCAACTCTTTGGCTATTATTTTTAGAAAAGTTGTTTTACCGCAACCGTTTCTTCCGACCAAGCCGATTTTGTCGTTCACAGTTAAACTTAAATTTATATTATCCAATATCGCCTTATCAGTGTAATAATGTGATATTTTTTCCAAAGTTATCAAACTCATATTTGCCTCTGTTTCAAATTTTAATTTCGCTTTTTTATGTCAAATAGCAAATAAAAAGATTTGCAGGAGCAATAAAAAAGGCGGAGATTTCTCTCCGCCAATAATATATCGTGTCAGCTAAAAGAATTAATTTGTAGCTGTAACTTTGTAGAAGTATTTTGTTCCGCTTGATGCCGCATTTGTATCGGTAAAAGAATTTGTAGTTGATGTACCATACACCGTGGAACCGAAATTGGAAGGATCTTCCGAACGATAGATATTATATCCCGTAGCACCGCTCACCGTATCCCAAGAAAGATTTACATCGTTTCCGGAAATCGTAATTTGAAGATTTGCAGGAGCCGAAGGAGGTGTGGGAGATCCGCCGTTTGCCGCACCGGGAGTACCAAAGTCACCTGCACTGCCCGTCCAAGCAGTTGTAGCGGCTTGCCATTTTGTACCGTCATTGTTATCTTCGCTAAAAGCTCCCATAAACATCATAGAAGCGCCGGAAGGATCCGGGAAAGTGGCTCCGTTGTCCCATTCCACTCTATCTACTTCGGTTAATCCGTCGGACATAAGCAATATCAGTTCGTCGGATCCGTTACCCAAAGTAATTCCGGAATATACATAATCAACTTGAACACCACCGTTTGTAGCCGTGTCTCCGTTTATTCCCAATACCATATATTGACCGGGAGCTATATTCAATGCTCCACCGTTATTAATTACATGACTATCATTATCATTATCTTTAATTGTCCAGCCGTTTATATCTACGGTTGAAGAATCGTTATTATAAATTTCAAACCATTCTCCGTTCGAATCGGAAACAGCGGAAGGATTTTGCATAATTTCCGTGATAATAATACTTGGAATCGCAACAGGAGCTGAGATATGGAATGTGGCATTACTTTCGTCTGCCGTGCTACTATTAGCGGCATCGGAAATCTTTATCGTATAATCGCTACCTTCCGTTTGTGCCGAAGGTATAGTCCAATCGTAGGTACTATCGTTTGCAGTGGAAGCAACAATTTCCGAATCCAATGCTCCACCTTTGTAAAGTTCTATCTTAACATTTGCAATAGCAGCCGTAGCTCTCCATTGAATAGTGTATGAACTGCCTTGGAACAAGTTTTCACCGCCATTCGGATATACCACATAAACAGCATTGGAGCTATTTGAAGCATTCGGGGTAGGAGCGGCAAACGTAGTCCAAGAAGCATCGCCGTCCGTTGTTCTTCCGTAAGATACATCGGAAGTTTGAGCACCGAATGTAATAGCATCTATTTGAGATGAACCGTCGGAATAATATAAACCGATTTCTTCACCGGAAGCCGATAATTTCATATTGATATGTCTGATACCCTGTGAAGTTTCCTGATCCGCCCAAAGAATTAAATATCCGCCTGCCGGAACAGTAGTGGAATCCGGAGCGGTTGTAGGAATTTGATACAATGTGGTATTTGTCAAATCGTCGGTGATATAATATCCGCCAATATCCACGGGATCTGTTCCCGGATTGTAAATTTCAATCCAGTCGTCATAATCTCCGTGTTCGTCAGCCAAAATATAATTATTCGAAGCTAAAAATTCGTTAATATACAGAGTTGGTAAATTAGCCGTGTATGAGAAGTTTGCAGTCTCGTTAGAACAAGCATTTCCGCTTAAATCTTCCACGCCGTTTACGGTTAAAGTATAATTACCTGTGGTCATACCTGAAACGGTGAGAACAACCAATTTATGATTTGAAGCATCTCTTGCGGCGGAGTCAACAGTTACGTCTCTGGTGGTGATTGTGTAATTTGTTGCCGTTTCCGCTGTGGTTTGATCCACATCTTCCGAGAATGTTACTTCTATGGTAGTTCCGGATGTAGCCACCACGTTTTCTACGGTGGGAGCTACCGTATCTGTGGAGTTTGTTGCTCCGGGTGTACCACCGTTTACATAACTGGCTTGCCAATTGGTTGCTACGGAATTATCAAGAGAAGGATTTTTTAATTCCAACGAAGGACCGTCACCGTCGGGAGAAGTAGGCCAAGGTGAAGCATCATCGTAAAATACGGAATCTATTGTAGTGGTTCCGTCTTTAATAAACAAATGATTGCCACCGTTTGACAAACCGAAATAACCGCCCGCAGAAATCAAAGGACAAGTTAAATAAGAATAAGTAGTATCGTTTTGAGCTATCACAACAAATCCGTTTCCATCGATTGTTGTTCCGGTAAGATCAACTGAATGTCCGTCGTCATCTTCAAAAGTAATTCCCGTAAGAGAAAGAGATGAAGATGTGGTATTGTATATTTCCAAAAATTCGTATGGAGCATCGTCACCGTCGGGATTATAATGAATTTCGTTAATTATTATATCTCCGGGATTTATATTGGAAGGAGCGGTATATGTAAATGTAGTGGAAACATTACTCATAGCATTTCCCGCCAAATCTTCCACACCGTCAATAACCAAAGTATATTCGGTTCCTGAAGTTAAAGGATCGGTAGTAAGCGTTACGGTATTCGAAGATGTTAAAGATGCGGCTGTTACATCAACCGTTAAAGCCGTGATATTATAATTTGCCACGGTTTCGGCTGTAGTTTGATCTACATCTTCCGAGAATACAACTTCTACGGTAGTAGCACTTGTAGCGGTGGTGCTTTGTATTGATGGAGGAGTAGTATCTCCAGCAACTTGAATATCACTTGCATCTCTGGGTTCTATTTTAAAATTACTATAAGTATAGGTAACCGGTCCGGTAACATTGTAATTGGTACCCTGTGTAGGAGTGAAAGCATACAATAAATCATCCACTCTACAAGCACCGGAACCGTCATTAAGTTCCCATTCTCCATAACCTAAATCGGCATTCGTACATTCTGCATTTTGAACTGTAACCAATACACCTTCATACTGTTCACTAGCTACTTGGTTTGTGGTTATAGTAACCGGTGAAATAGTATTACCTGTGGAAACAACTTGATAAGAAGCCACATTTACAAGCTCTGTCAAATTGTTATATTCGGTAACTTCTGCTGTAATAGTGATTTCGTCACCTACCGAAGGCGAATAGGAACTGTCGAATACAAATATACCGTTCCAAGCACCGGAAGCAGATTGGATAAAGTATTTACCGCTTCCTACTGCTGTAACAACACCTGTGGTTTCTACGGTTTGTCCGCTATACGGAGAATCTCCCGAAGCATCTTCGGTGTATTGAATATCATAAATAGTTACCGTGGAAACATCTGTAACGGTATAGTTTCTAACGGTTGATTCCGTTCTATTGTTATCGTTATCGGTAGCTACCACTTTGTAAAAAACTTGTGTTCCATTGGCTTGAGCGGGAATTCCCGTATCGGTGATATAATCGGCTCTTGAACCCAAGCTCATAGAGATAGAATCATTCAAAGCCGTTTCGGATAATCCCCAGTAACAATAAGCCGAGGTAATGGTTCCGTCGTCTGAAATGTCCGCAAGCACATTAACGGCATCGCTTGAAGAAGGAAGATCGGGATTGGTTCTGATATTCGTGATAACCGGTTCTGTGGTTCCCGAACCTGCATAAGTCATAGTAAAATCATCTACGTAAACTATTTCAGAACCGTCAAAGCCGGACTGATCGTAGAATCTTAAACCTACTTCCACCGTTCCGTCCGCACTTGCAGTGTAGGTATATGTAAGTTCTTGCCATGAGCCTGTAATCGTGTTGTCAGAATAATTAAGATAACCTCCTACATAAAGTCTTGCTTTAATGTGACCTTCGGTATGATATACCCATACGGAAATATTGTATTCCGTGCCGTTGGTAACATTAACCGTTTGTCTGAAATCGGTACTACTCTGGCTTCCCGTGGTTACTTCCACACTTGCAGAGTAAGAACCTCCATGAATCGTTGTCGATTCTTGAGTAACATTAATGCCGGAGTCGATAGTAGTCCAGTTATCGGGGCTACCGTTTGTCCAGCTTTCAAAATCGCCGTTTGTCATTGCATCATCGGCGAAGATAAATAAAGCAATTAGCATAAAAGCTAAAATTGTGAATATTTTCTTCATATTCCGCCTCCTTAATTTTTTTTATTCCTAACAAGTCAAATTTAATGATAGATGATTTATGTCAAATTAAAATCCATATTTCCCAATTTATTGTTAACATTCAAAATTATTTGAAATTGATGATAATTTTAAGACGGTTTAAAGAATAATTTCCACCAATTGCTAGTTTTTGAGAAGACGATAAAAAGTATTATCATAAAAAGAAAGAACAAAATCCCCAAGCTATTTCCTTTAATATTTTATAAAAAAACCGCATAAACAAAAAGATATTTT
Organism: uncultured Candidatus Cloacimonadota bacterium; assembly: GCA_964619925.1. Taxonomy (GTDB): domain Bacteria; phylum Cloacimonadota; class Cloacimonadia; order Cloacimonadales; family TCS61; genus CAZUGB01. The sequence continues at coordinate 13,951 of CAZUGB010000005.1, read as the reverse complement.
AAAATATCCTAAATAATAAATTATCACAATTGACAAAAAACAAGCTAAAAAAAAAATAATTAAAAATTTTAAAAGGGTTATGGATGAAAAAGATAGCAATAACAACCGGAGATCCTGCGGGTATCGGTGCCGAAATTACCGCAAAAAGCTTAAAATACAGAAAAACCGATAAAAATATTATCTACATAATATACGGAGAAAATTATCGGGATATGTTAGAAACCGAAATTATCGAATCACCCGTTCAAGCGAAATCATATGAAAAAATATATCAGATTCCCATAAAAAACACTATTTCAACAAAAGGAAAGCCCTCTTCCGAAAGCGGGGAAACAGCTTATGAGATATTAAAAACATGCTCACAACATCTAAAAAATCATCTTATTGATGCCGTTGTAACTGCCCCCGTATCAAAAGAATATATCCAGATAACACATCCGGAATTTGTTGGTCATACCGAATTTTTTGCCCGTCAAATGAACATAAATGATAACGATGTGATAATGTCTTTTTGGAGCGATACGTTTAATCTTGCCTTACTCACCACTCATCTGTCCGTTACGGATGCCATATCGAAACTAACTTTTGATTTTATTTACAATAAGTTAAAAAAAATAATTTTTGAAGTAAAAAAGATTATTAAACATCCCAAAATTGCGATATTAGGCATAAATCCACACGCCGGAGAAAACGGTAAATTCGGAAACAGCGATCTGATAGTAACGGAAGTTTTGAAAAAACTATCCAAGGAAAATATCCTAATAGACGGACCATTTCCCGCCGATTCCTTTTTTGCCGTTAAATACACACAATACCACTTGATAATCAGCGCTCTACACGATCAGGGATTAATACCATTTAAATTATTGAATTTCGGACAAGGAATAAACGTTACTTTGGGTTTGCCCTTTGTACGCACTTCACCTGACCACGGAACCGCTTTTGATATAGCCGACCAAGATATTGCCGACGAAAGCAGTATGAAAAAAGCTTTGGATTTTGCCGAATTTCTGCTTTTTAAAAATAAAAACACTCATAACACATATTCACATTTTGCCAAATATTATGATAATTATATGGAACACGTTGATTATGATACTTGGATAAAATTCATTTTGGATAAATACAAACAATTTTCCAGTTTTCCACTTGAAACCATTTTCGAAATGGCATGCGGCACAGCCAATATTTCCGTTCGTTTGGTAGAAAAAGGCTACAAAGTTTATGCGGGAGATAATTCCGAAGATATGCTAAAACAAGCTGAGAAAAAACAAAATAAACCACTACTTTTTAATTCCGACTTTTTGGAGCCTTTGCCCAAAAAAAATATCGATTTGATTCTTCTTATATTCGATAGCATTAATTATATTTCGGATACGAGAGATATTTCCAAACTTTTTTCAAATGTTTATAATGCTTTAAAATATAACGGGATATTCATTTTTGATATTTCCACCATTAAAAATTGCCAAGATAATTTCGACGGATTTGTAAATTTGGAAGATTCACCACAAAGTTATTTTATACACGAATCCAATTTATCGGACAATAAATTAATCTCAAAACTAACTTTTTTTGAAAAATACGGCTATCTATACAAAAGATTTGATGAAATTCATACTCAAAACATTTATAAAATAAAAACCATTGTAGATTTGATAAATAAATCGGAACTCACCTTAAAAGGTCTTTTTTCCAATTCGCAACCAAACATTAATTTACTCTCATCACCACTTTCCACCGAAGAAATGGATTATGATTATGAACGCATCTTTTTTGTTTTGAAGAAGGAAATATGAATCTTTACGAAAACGAACTGAAACTTTATAGACAATACAAAGTTATAGCAGGCGTAGATGAGGCGGGCAGAGGTCCTTTGGCTGGTCCTTTGTTTGTGGCGGCGGTTATTCTGGGAGAAAACGGCTTGAAAATCGAAGGTCTGAACGACTCAAAAAAATTATCCGAAAAAAAAAGAGAATATCTTTATGATATAATAAAAGAACAGGCATCTTATTGGTCGGTAATAGAAATTTCCCCTCAAGAAATTGATAAAAAGAATATTCTGAAAGCCACAATGGACGGAATGGCAAAAGCGGTGCAAAATTTACAAATAACACCCGACATCTGTTTGATAGACGGAAACAGACTTCCCAAAAATTTATCAATCCCGGCAAAAGCCATTGTAAAGGGAGATTCCAAATATGCTTCCATTGCGGCGGCATCAATACTTGCAAAAGTTTCAAGAGACAGATTTATGGTAGAACTTCACAAAGAATTTCCCGAATATAACTTTTTAAAAAACAAGGGATACGGCACCAAAGAACATATCAAAGCCATTAGAAAATACGGTATTACACCATGGCACAGAAAAAGTTTTAAGCCCATATCCGAGCCTAAGTTGGATTTTTATTACGATTGATTATTTTTCAAAAAAATATTTACCATTTTTGGCTTTTTTCATAAAAATCGATTGGATTTTATTATCTTTCATCACAAAATATAATGAATCACCCGTTACCCAATTTTCGGCAAAATCTTTTTTTAAGGATTTTTCCTGTTTGTAATAAGTTTTTACGCTTCCCTTTGCCGTCATGTTATGCAAAACACCTTGGTTAAAATCCAAATTGATCTTATCGGCAAACACATAATTGATTTTTGTGCTATCTTCATCATAAATTTTATAATACACTTTGCAAGAATCCATAAGAATAGCTTGTTTCAGTTTATTTTTTTTAAGATAAAAAACAAATTGATTGGCAAATGCAGTAGCTTGTTCCGATTCAAATTTCGGATTGCCGATTACAGCCACTTTTTCTTCATTTGAAAAATAGATAAGATAATTCGCATGGATATTATAATCTTCAAACGTTGCTTTCACGCCAAAGCTAGCTACAATTTTCTTATAATCATCAAAATATTCTATCTTTTGGGCCGAAATATTAAAAATTTTGCCATTATCAGTTTTGGATACGAAAGGCTTTTTTAGCAGGTAGCCGTAATGTTTTATCAAATCGTATTTTAAAAATCCGCTTTCCGCCGCCAGACTTTCTTTTTGAGAAATGGCTTTTACATCATCTTGCGCTATCAATATGCTATCGTTTCTTATATAGGTAATATGTTGTGCCCAAAATATATTTTCGGTAGAATCCGGTAGCAATTGAACGGCTTTTACATCTCTATTCAGATAGATTTTTTCTTCATTTCTGTGATATTCGCTATTTTGTGCAAAGAGGGATAAAGTATCTTCATAAACTTTTACGTTTCCATTCATTGTGGTAATTTTGGTTTCTTCATTCACGGTAGCCAAATCACAAAAAAATTCCGTACTTCCGTAAAAAAAATGAACATTCCCAATCAGATTTGTATGATAAAAATTGTTTTTCTTTTCCACAATTAAAGAATCCGCATTAATCAAACGATATGGACGCAGGTTATTAGTTTTGGCAAAAGCAACCGTTAGTATCACCCAAAAAAGTGTGATTTGGCAAATTTTTTTTACCATTTCAAATCCTTTTCTTCCAATTTTCCCTTTGCCGAAACTTTGGTAATTCTTACTTTTTCAAATTTTGAATTGGTTATCAGAGTTTCCCCGTTTAAAACGTTATTGTCACGCACAAGTGTTACCCCGTTTGTTGCCGTAATTTTATCGGTTTTTTTATCCCAAACCAAGTATGATGTTTTTAAAATACCGTTTGATGTTGTTACTTTTACATTGCCTTTGCATTTAAACACATCCTTTATTTGATCTATTTCCGCTTTGTCGCAATACAAGAGTGTTTTCCCGTTTTTATTAAATTCCGTTACATACACGGTATCGGCAATCATAAATTTTTTATCGGGATAATTATCTATATGCACGGCTTTTATTGTTCTTATCGTATCCGATTTGAATGTTTCCACTATAAAAGCGGAATCAATCTGCTGTTGAGGTAAATTTTTATCTACGAATGTTTTCTGAACGGTTTTTTCTTCTTTTTTGCAGGAATAAAGACTAATGAGAAGAAAGATAATCAAAAAAAGCGGAAAGCGTATTTTCATAAATTCCTTTTTCTTTTAAAATAAATTCTATAAACTCTCTCACCGCACCGTTTCCACCCACTCGGCGGCTTACAAAATCCATTTTGCTTTTAAAATCTTCGCAAGCATCATTGGGACAGGCTTTTAAATTAACTTTTTTCATCACCGGATAATCATTCCAATCATCGCCCATATATGCTACATTTTCCCACGACAAACCTAATTCTTTCACTAATTTTGTAGCCACTTTTAATTTATTGCGAACTTTTTGATATATGTATCTTATACCCAAATCTTTTGCTCTACGTTCAACCATAACGGATTTTCTGCCTGTAATTATAGCAGGTGTAATATCGGTAAAACTTAATAATCTTATACCCAATCCGTCTTTGGGAGAAAAACTTTTCAGCTCGTTTCCTTGCGAATCATACATAATTTTATTATCGGATAAAACACCGTCCACATCAAAAATTATTAATTTTATTTTTTTTATATCTTTCATATTTTTTATCCTTTTATGGTTTCATAAATAATTTTACATTCGTCTAACAATTCGGGTATTTCGGCAAGTGGTAACATACTTTTTGAATCGCTCTTGGCAATTTCGGGTTTTGGATGAGTTTCTATAAATAATCCGTTTACCATTCCCGTAGCAATTGCGGCTTTTGCCATCATTTTTGCATACTGTGGAGTGCCGCCGCTCACACCGCCCACGGAAGGCTGTTGAAGACTGTGAGTTACATCATAAATAACCGGATAGCCAAAAGCTTTCATAATAGCAAAACTTCTAAAATCAACTACAAGATTATGATAACCAAAGCTTGTTCCTCTTTCGGTAAGTAAAATTTTATTATTGCCCGTAAATCCGACTTTTTGTGCCGCATATTTCATATCTTCCGGAGCCAAAAATTGCCCTTTTTTTATATTTACTATTTTACCGGTTTGTCCCGCCGCTACAATTAATTTTGTTTGTCGTGATAAAAACGCAGGAATTTGTAATATATCCGCTATTTCCGCCACACTTTCGGCTTCTTCGGGAAGATGAATATCGGTTAATATCGGTAAATTGAATTTTTCTTTTATCCTTTTAAGATAACTCAATCCTTTTTCCATACCGGGTCCTACATATGATTCCACCGAAGTTCTATTTGCCTTTTCATAAGAAGCTTTAAATATTAACTTTATATTTCTTTTGTCGGTTTCTTTTTTTAAAAATTCGGCAATCCGTGATAGCGTATCATAGTCTTCTATCACACAAGGACCGGCAATAATAAAAAAATTATTTTGTAACTTTTTATACAAATCCATTCGGTTTCCTTTTTTTATTAGATTTTGAATTTGTTTAGATTTTTTTCTTAATTTGTAAGTCAAGTCTTTTATGGATTTTTAAGAAAAATAAAGCTTCGGCGAAATTAGATTAACCTTTGCTTTTGCACATAACCTGTTGACATTTTTTACCGATAAAAAAGATTTGAAAAAAGTTATTAAGAAGGATAAATGACGGATGGATTTATTTTTGGATTTTGATCTGCAAATGATAAATCATTATAAAAGCAATTCCCAAAAAGCTCGTATAATTTCCGAAAAATGGGTAGATAAGAATGCTTTTTGCCCAAACTGTGGGAATAAACTTACCAAATTTGAGAATAACAGACCGGTAGCAGATTTTTTCTGTGATAATTGCAAAGAAGAATTTGAATTAAAAAGCAAAAACGCAAAAAAAATCGGGAAAAAGATTACAGACGGCACATATACTACAATGCTTAAAAGAATTATTTCGGAAAATAATCCCAATTTTCTTATCCTTACCTACAATAAAAAAGAAAAAATTGTGATAAACTTTTTTATTATACCGAATTTTTATTTTCTTCCGCAAATGATAAAAAAAAGAAAACCTTTAAAGAATACAGCCAGAAGAAAAGGGTGGATTGGTTGCACAATAGACATATCTAATATTCCGGAATACGGAAAAATATTTTTTGTGAAAAATTCTATCGTTATGCCCAAAAAAAGTATTATGGAAAAATGGCATAAAACACTTTTTTTAAAAAATAACACTAAAAATAAAAAAGGTTGGATAATTGATATAATGAATTGTATTGAAAAAATTAATAATGATATTTTCATTTTGGAAGATTTATATAAATTTGAAGATCAATTAAAATTAAAACATCCAAATAATAATTTTATTAAAGATAAAATACGACAACAATTGCAATTACTAAGAGACCATGGAATTATAGAATTTATCGGAAAAGGCAAATACAGAAAATTAAATTCATAATCTCTATCAAAAAAAAACACCTCGCCTTTTTTTTGACGAGGTGATTTAGGGCGTTTCCGGAGCATTCGCTCACACTTATGGAGGTATTTATGAAAAAGAAAATTACTTTAATAATACCATTTTATTTGTTTGAATACCTTGCTTTGTTTCCAACCGATAAAAATACATTCCCGAAGTATAATTTTCGGCATCCCACATAATCGTATGCTTTCCCGAATTATATTTCTTTTTAAAAATTCGTTGTCCTTTTTCATTAAAAATCGAAAGTATTCCCGTTTCGCTTTGCGGAATTTCAAAATATATATTTGTCTTCGGATTAAATGGATTGGGATAATTTTTCAGAGTTAATTTGTTCGAATTTATTATAGTTCCCTCAGTTTCGGAAGAAGTTTTGTGATAACGCATTAAAAATCCTCTTACTTCGCCGTCAGCCCAACCGTCTCCGATAACCGTGTAATTTCCGTTTCCGTCATCAATAACCTTTTTATATGTTGTATAGCTATAACTAAAATCATGTTGCCAAACAATATTGTATCCCCAGGGATCAACCTCAAAAATAAAGGGATAGTTACCTTGATATTTGGTGGGAATAATAAAATTGCCGTTTTCCGCAATGGTAAAATCATAAAAACTGTGATCAAACGATTCATTATCAAAATAATTTTCCTCCGTTATCACACTTCCTTGTGTATCTATCACATAAATAAAAGGAGCAAATACCGAACCGTTTTCATTAGGTCCTGTAAATCCGCCTATTATTATATTGTTATCGGGAAGTCTGTACATTTTTACACCGAAATTGAAATTGTACAATCGATACACATATCTTTCAGCAAAAACTCCGCTTGCATCGGTTCTGGTTACACAAAAAGCTCTCTCCCCGTTTGAACTGCTTTGTATATTGCTAATAAAAAAATAATCTCCGTAATATTCTTGTACCAATGAAGTAATAATATGATCATCGGTTACGTTTGTGTACTCTCTTATCCATTGGATATTTCCTTGCGGACTTATGGACAACAAAATCGGAAAATGATGATAGAAATCCGTTTCGTCGGAAATTGCAATGGTATATCCTCCCAAATTATTAATAATTACATCAACCGCATAAAAAAAACGTTCCTCTTGTTCATATTCATAATTCCAAATAACATTTCCTTCCGTATCAATGGTAAAAAGATAAATTTGAGATGAGGAATAGTCATCATAACCGCTTGCTAAAATTAAAAATTGTTCTTCTCCCGTATTTTCATCTATCATTTTTTTGATCTTAATCACTTGGTTAATTATCATATCCTCAAAATAATCTTTTGTCCACACCACTTCCCCGTTAGTCGCATCAAATTTATACAGTCTTAACGCATTATAATATCCCTCGGGATGATCATAAAACTCCACATAAGATACTATATACAAACCTCCGTCGGCAGATTCGGCAATATCATAAAATTTCGAATAAGATAACGACTGGTCATAATTATAAAAAACCCAATCTATTTGTGGTATTTGCGAAAACAATAATCCGCTAACAAAGATTAACAAAAGTATAAAAATATTTTTTTTCATTTTTCACCTCCAATTTTTGTTTTTTATTTTAGCAATCATCGTACCAAGTTTTATCTCATTATAAATTAAGAAGATACAGAACCTCGCTCCCTCTTATTTGCGATTTCGCATATTATAATTGGCAGAGATTTTTTAATTTCGCATACAACTTAGATTTTTATATGGGTGCAAATCATAATTGACATATTGTAAATATTTTATAACTTTTTGTAAAATTTGCTTGACATTTTAGACTTAAAATTTATTTTATCCGTGAGAATCAAAATAGAGGAGAAAAGTTATGGAAGAATTAAAAAACAAACTCCGAGAAATGAGATTTTTCGCCAATGAGATGACACAGCAGGAACTTGCCGATTTGGTGGATGTGTCAAGACAAACCATTATATCGATAGAAAAGGGGAAATATAACCCTTCGGTGAAATTAGCTTTAAAAATTGCCAAAGTTTTCAAGAAAAACGTAGAAGAAATCTTTTATTTGGAGGAAAAATGAAAAGAACCTATTTATTTTTCATAGCAGTTGGAATCTTGGGAGTAATTTTTGTAATTTCTTTCGGTTTAAAAGGGGCTTACATTCTTAATTTAGCGTTTTTATCTTATTTCTTAAAAAATAAAAAGCCCGACGAAAGAGAAAGACAACTAATGAGAAAAGTATTTAATATTTCTTTTGGTTTGGGTATGGTAGGTTTGGTTAATATTTATATTTTGGGTTCGTTTATCAATTTCGGCAAGTTTCTAATTGAAAATTGGGTAGGATTATTCATAAGCATTCTTTTTATTTTATTAGGTACGATAGGAATTATCGTTTTTAATCGCGAATAAAAAAAAGCCCTCATCAAATTGATGAGGGCGATTATTTTATAAATTCTTTATATCGGAACTAAGACCTTCCAGATCCTCTTTTTTGGGAATATACTGAATTCTTTTTGAATAAACTACGTCAAACTTTGCTTTTTCCATTTCTTCGGTAATAATTTTCACCGCTTGACCGCCCCAACCGTAGGAGCCGAATATCACAGCCTTTCTACCTTTGGGTGCAAGTCCCTTCAAATATACCAGAAATGCCGCAACAGTAGGAAGAATGTTATTATTCAGCGTAGGAGAGCCTATACAAATGTATTCCGCTTCCAAAACTTCGGTAATAATATCAGAAATGTGATTATATCGTAAATTTCTTAAAGAAGTTTTATAGCCTTTTTCCAAAAAACCTTCTTCGATAGCTTCAGCCATTTTTTCAGTGGAATTCCACATTGAATCATAGATTATTACCGCCTTTTTATCGGTTTCATTATTAGACCACTTTTTATACTTTTCAATAATTTCCGGGATGTGTTTTCTCCATAGGATACCATGACTGTTTGCTATCACTTCAATAGGTCTATCGCCTACCATAGCCAAAGCTTTTTTTACTTGTTCACCATACGGCATTACAATATTGGCATAATATTTTTTGGCTTCGTCCATAATGGTTGTTAAAGGGTATTCGTCATCAAACCTTTCCGAAGAAGCAAGATGCAATCCGAAAGCGTCGTTTGAAAACAATATTTTATCATAGCGAGAATAAGTGAGCATATTATCGGGCCAATGAACCATAGGTGTAAAGATAAACTCAAGTTCCCTTTTTCCGATATTTAATTTTGTATCCGCAGATAGTTTTTTAAAGTTCCAAGATGAAGTGTCAAAATGTTTTGATAATCCGGTAAATCCGTTCGGTGAGGCATACAATTCGGCATTCTTGGCCAATTTTAATAAAGCGGACAATCCGCCGCTATGATCCATTTCCGTATGATTTGATATTACTATATCAATTTCGGAAGGATCAACAACGGAAGAAATTCGTTCTATCAATTCATCATAAAGATGATATTTCACCGTATCCAACAATACGATTTTTTCATCGATTATCAAATAGGCATTATAGGTAGAACCTCTTTGGGTAAGATAACCGTGGAAATTTCTCAAATTCCAATCAATTCCACCTACCCAATAAACTCCTTCCTTAATTTTAATGGCTTTTTTCATTTAGTCCTCTGTTGGTTCAAACATATCTTTTGATACGCCGCAAACGGGACAAGCCCAATCTTCGGGAATATCTTCAAAAGCGGTTCCGGGTGCTATTCCACTATCGGGATCACCTTTTTCGGGATCATAAATATAACCGCAAGCGGTACAGATATACTTTTTCATGTTTTCTCCTTATCTTAATAATTTTCGGATTTTACTTCAAAATATTCTTTGGGATGAAGGCATGACGGACATTTTTCGGGCGCTTCTTTTCCATAATGAACATAACCGCAATTTCTGCATACCCATTTTACTTCCGTTTCCTTTTTAAATACCTGATCTTTTTCGATGTTTTCTATCAATTTTCGATATCTTTTTTCGTGTTCTTCTTCCACCTTTGCTATAGCTCTAAAAGCTTGTGCAACTTCCGGATAACCTTCTTCTTCCGCTATTTTTGCAAATTCGGGATATAGTACGGTATGTTCTTCATTTTCTCCGTTTGCGGATGCTTTTAAATTTTCCAAAGTCGTGGAAATTTTTCCGGCGGGATAGCTTGCTGTTATTTCCACCATTCCACCTTCCAAAAACTTAAAAAATCTCTCGGCATGTTCTTTTTCATTTGCCGCAGTTTCCAAAAAAATCGCTTCTATTTGTCTGTAACCTTCTTTTCTTGCAACCGATGCAAAGTAGGTATAACGATTACGCGCTTGTGATTCACCTGCAAAGGCTTTTAATAAATTTTGTTCCGTCTTCGAACCTTTGATACTTTTCATTTATTCTCCTTTTGATTGAGTTTCATCTACAAAAACTCTTTGACCTAATTCTTTATCTAACATTACCAAACCGTGTTTACTATCTCCTATTAATTCAAGCTGATCCAAAATATCCTGAGCATTGGCTTCTTCTTCAACCTGTTCTGCAATAAACCATTGTAAAAATTGAATGGAAGCATAATCATTTTCTTCTATTGCAATTTTCATCAAATTGTTAATATTTTCGGTGATGTATTTTTCATGGTTTAATATATCCGAGAAAACATGTTCTACGGATTTCCACTCACTTTGAGGTTTTGAAATTTCTTTTAAAATAACGTTTTCACCTCTTGTGATTAAAAAGTCATACATTTTGATAGCGTGAGACAATTCTTCATGATATTGCACCTTAGTCCAATTTGCCATTCCTTTCATCTTAATACGAGATAAATAGGATGACATCGACAGATACAAATATGCAGAATAAAATTCTCTTGTTATTTGTTCGTTGAGTGCGCTCACCATTCTTTCCGTCATATCAAACTCCCGAGAAAGTTATCCTTTCCAAACTCCGTGAAGCGTACAATATTCTCTGGCAAAAACATCTTTTCCTTTGGGAACGTTAAAAACGGCTTCGGGTGCATCGCCGGGATTTAAAAATGCTTTGTAGCTAAATCCGTCCACATTCAGTTCAATCCATTGAATGTAATGCTGTTCCGTCATAGGATGAGCGGTATTTTCCCCTACTTTTACCAAATAACCGTTTTCCAGTTCTTGAATAAAAGGCACATGTTTTTCGGTAGTTGAATCCGCCGTTTTTTCTTCAAAATAAACCATTGGCTTTCCACAACAAACCAAATCACCTTTTCCGTCTTGTAAAACTTCAACTACATTTCCGCAAATTTCGCATTTGTAAATTCCCTTTTTCTTTGTCATTTTTCCTCCAAATTACATTTTTTACATATTCCTGTTAAAATTACTTCTTTCTCTTCAATTTTATATCCGTCAATTCCATAACACTCCAATTCTTCAATGGGAATGTCGTATATCTTTTTACATTTTGTGCAAATAAAGTGAGCATGCAAATCGATTCTATCATCGTAATGCTTTTCCAAATTCGTTAACGGCAAAGCTTTTATAATCTTTTTTTGAACAAATAGTTCCAGTGTATTATAGATGGTTGCCTTTGACAATCGCGAATAAGTTTTGGATATATTTTCGTAGATTTCTTCCGCTGTGGGATGAATTCTGTTATTTTGCAAAAAATCATACACCAAAATACGGTGATACGTAGGTTTTATTCCCTTTGATATTAAGAGATCGTTAATCTCTTTAAATGTCATTGCCATTTTATTTACTCACCGAATAATAGCATCTTTTGGGAGATATTATATCACCCGATTTCTTTAATTTTTTAATTGCTTTATCAACTTCTTTTTTATCAACACCTACTCTTTCTGCAATTTCACCGGATTTTAAAGGTTGAACGGATTCTTTTAAAACTTTGATTACCTTTTCCGTTATTTCCATTTTTCTTTCCTCCAATTTTTATATTCATTCTAAAAACAATATAAAAACTAATCTTTGATAAGCAAATATTTTTTATTAAGAAATCTTTTTAAGATGCACCTTTAAAAATAAATTCGATACTAAAAAACGCGATAAGCGATTTTATCCGAAATAAAAGATGTTTGGATATATCGGAAAAAAAGTTATACTTAATTTATAAGAATAAAAATTTACAAAAGGAGAATCTATGGAACAGGTTAAGTTTCAAAAAGTAGAACTAAAGCCCGAAGACAAAAGGCTTCAGGAAAACTTGGCTAGAATTAAGAATAAAGTGATTATTCTCAGCGGCAAAGGTGGTGTGGGCAAAAGTACGGTTTCTACAAACGTTGCAAGAGGTTTGGTGGCAAAAGGAAAAAAAGTAGGTATTTTGGATGTGGATATTCACGGTCCCTCAATAGCTAAAATGCTGGGGATAGAAGGCAGAACACTTATGCTTATGCAAGGTGAAGAATTTCCTATGCCGGTAAAAGTGGAAGAAAATCTATGGGCGTTAACCATAGCAATTTTATTAAAAGATCAAGATGAACCCATTATTTGGAGAGGTCCGTTAAAAATAGGAGCAATCAAACAATTTTTGCAAGACATAAAATGGCCCGAACTTGATTATTTAATAATCGATTCACCTCCGGGAACAGGTGACGAACCGTTAACCGTGGCTCAAACAATGAAAGTAAACGGCTCGATTATCGTTTCCACTCCGCAAGACATAGCACTTTTGGATGCAAGAAAAACAATTAACTTTTCAACCAAGATGAATATTCCCGTAATCGGTTTGGTAGAAAACATGAGTACCTTTATTTGTCCTCATTGCGGACACGAAATAGACATTTTCAAGGGAATGGGTGTTCAAAAAGCCGCTGAAGATTTTAATTTGGACATTTTGGGTAAAATCCCATTGGATCCCAAAATTGTTCAATCGGGAGATAAAGGCGTTTCAATTTTCAGTAGTGAATTCCAAGATTCCGTAATAAGAAAAGAATATGAAAAAATCGCGGAAAAAGTAATAGCAAAATTAGGATAAAAAAAATTTGTCTTTTTTAATATAAAAAAAGGGGGTGAAAAATTCACCCCCTAATTTTTTTTAACTTTATTTCAAGTTAACTTCTATTTCAATTCTTCTGTTTTTAGCTCTGCCTTCTTTTGTCTTGTTCGATGCAATCGGGTTAGCAGGTCCGAATCCTTCCGTTTTAATCTTATATGCGGGAATACCTTTGATTATTAAGTATTCTCTTACTGCATTAGCTCTTTTCTTCGAAAGCATAATGTTATAGGATTTCGAACCGATGTTATCGGTATAACCGTTTACTTTGAGTTCTGCATTAGGATATTCTTTTATAGTTGCGGCAAACTTATCGAGTTCTTCTTTTGCTTTATCGGTAAGTTTAAAGCTATTAAATTCAAATGTGATATATTTTAGTCTGTATATATTGGGTTTATTTGGTTCCGGAGCCTTAAATTCGTGTTTCTTCGGTGCAGGTTTGGTTTCTACCACTTTCGGAGCCGGTTTAACATCAGGACATCCGTCATCATCTTGATAACCGTTAAATGTTTCCGGTTTATTCGGGCATTTGTCTTTTACATCGGGAATACCGTCACCGTCATTATCAGGATCGGGAACACCGTCTTCATCTTGATATCCGTCTTTATCTTCGGCTCTGTTGGGCGCCTTGTCTTTAATATCGGGAATACCGTCGCCGTCATTATCAAGATCGGGAACACCGTCATCATCTTGATAACCATCTTTATCTTCGGCTTTGTTAGG
>CAZUGB010000004.1:0-8453 GCA_964619925.1 uncultured Candidatus Cloacimonadota bacterium | reverse complement strand
AGATCCCATTATCATAGCTCATTCCATGGGAGGTTTGGTTGCCAGAGCTTATATTACAGACGATCATTTTGACGGAAGACAAAATTTTTATAGGCTTGTTACTTTAAGCACACCGCATCACGGTTCCAATTTGGCTCACTTTGTACCTTTCGGAGATAGTGACGGTGTTGGTGATCTTATTCCCGGGCATTCCTTTCTTAATAACCTTAATTCAAACGAAACGGATATAGCTCAGCGTTCCAAATATTGGTTATTAAATGGTAGAATAGGTACCTACCCTTCTTGTTACGTATTGGGCAAACCGCTTTGCTATCATTGGCATCACCCCAAACCGACGTTAATTGAAAAAATAGGACACGGAAGATTAAAAAAACCTAATGACGGTATGGTTACAAACGCTTCCGCTCGCTTTGATGAAGACGATTATTACGAAACCGACCACAACGTTCATAGAATAGATACTTTTGAATGGATTAATCATAGCTACCTAAATAAAGATACCCGCATTTGTAAATGGGTAACAGATTTTATCAAAGACCATCAATAAATTGAAAAAACTTGTTTTATCAAAGGGTGGTATAATGCCGCCCTTTATTTTTTTTGATAATTATTTCCCGATATAACTTTTTTATTTTTTCTATGAAGATAATCCCATCCCGATTGGTTTTAAAATTTACATTTTTAATTTTATTGACTACTTGATAATATATAAAAAATTGCCGAAAAAAAATGGAAAGGGTGCAAAATGGTAGAATTTAAAGAATTTTATGTAAAACCTAAATTACCGGAAAAATTAAAAAAATTAAATGAGTTGGCACAAAATATATGGTCCACTTGGGATACGGACGCTTACAGATTATTTAGTAGAATAGATCCGAAATTATTTAGAAAATACAATCACAATCCGATTAAACTAATAGAAAAAGTTCCTCAATCACGTTGGGAAGAATTGGAAAACGACAAAGGCTTCATTCACGAGATGGAAACCGTTTACAAAATGTTTGTTTCATACATCAGTTTTCATCCCGAAAAAAATCAGGAAGAAGCGGGCTTAACAAAAGATGACGTAATAGCCTATTTTTCCATGGAATACGGATTACACGAATCTCTTCCGATATATTCCGGCGGTCTTGGTATTTTATCGGGAGATCATCTGAAAGGCAGTTCCGATATGGGCATTCCGCTGGTCGGATTCGGATTATTGTATCGCGTGGGATATTTTTCTCAAAGAATAGATACCGACGGTTCGCAAATAGCTTCATATCCCGAAAACGAATGGATTTCCAAACCGATTAAGACATTAAAGGATAAAAACGGAAAAGATTTGGTTATGAAATTTCAAATAAGGGGAGACGATGTTTTTGCAAAAGTATGGGAAGTAAAAGTAGGTAATGTTTCTCTTTATTTATTGGATAGCAATATTGATGAAAACAATCCTTTTTATAAAACCATAACGGACGATTTGTACGTAGCCGATCAGGCAAAAAGAATATTGCAGGAAATTTTCTTGGCATACGGTTCCATTGAAGTAATGAAAAAACTCAATATCAAACCGAAATTGTATCATTTGAATGAAGGGCATTCGGCGTTTTTGATAATAAAAAGATTAAACGATTTGATAACCGAAGAAAAATTTACTTTCGATGAAGCGGCGGAAATCGTTAAATCATCCACAATTTTCACAACTCATACACCTGTTCCGGCAGGCAACGAACGTTTTGATATGAATTTGATAGAATATTTTTTAAAAGATAAAATCGAAGCTTTGGGAAAATCTTTCAACGAGTTTGCATCTTATGCCAAATTGCAAAACAGCGATTTCTTTTGGATGCCGGTTTTGGCAATTCATTTTTCCGATTATATAAACGGTGTTTCCAAACTTCACAGTCAGGTTTCCAAAAAGATGTGGAAAGAGCTTTTCCCCGATTACTTTACGGATGAAATTCCCATTGAAGCCATTACAAACGGTGTTCACATACAAACATGGTTAAGCAGAACAAATACCCGTTTATTCGACAGATACATAGGCAATGATTACAAACATATGAGCGGCAATGAAAAGATGTGGGAAAATGTGTTGGAAATTCCAAACATTGAAATATGGGAAGCTCATCAAAGAAGAAAAGAACAGATGATAGGCTTTTTGCGAGAACGATTTATTAAATCATTAATTTATACCCCCTACTTTTCACAAAAAAGCGGAAAAGCAAATAACATTTTAAATCACAACCAATTAATAATAGGATTTGCCCGCAGATTTGCCACATACAAACGCGCCACTCTTATTTTGAAAGATTCCGAAAGATTGATAAAAATATTAAAAAACACCAAACGACCCGTTCAATTTATCTTTGCCGGTAAAGCTCATCCTGCGGATAATGACGGACAGGATCTTATAAGAAAAATCGTTGAATTTGCTCAAGAAAATAATCTCGAAGACAAATTTGTATTCGTGGAAGATTATGATATGAACATTGCGCGTCACATTGTTCAAGGCGTTGATGTATGGCTGAATAATCCCATAAAGCCAAACGAGGCAAGCGGCACATCCGGAATGAAAGCAGGTTTGAACGGTGTATTGAATTTTAGCGTATTGGACGGTTGGTGGCCCGAATGTTACAATCCTAAAAACGGTTGGGCAATAAATGCAGGCGAAGGCGTGGAAAACCAAGAAATACGAGACAAATTGGAAGCAAATCAAATTTATGATCTTATAGAAAATGAAATAGCACCACTATATTACAGCAGAGATAAAAACGGTATCCCGATGGAATGGATTGATATGATGAAACAATCAATCTACGATGTGGGTAAAAACTTTAATATCCACAGAATGCTAAATGATTATTGTGAAAAATTCTACATCCCCGCGGTTAAAAAGATAAAAACCTTATCGGAAAATAATTTTAAGAAATTAAAAGAAATCACACTGTTTGATAAAACAATTTATGAAAACTGGGATAAATTAAAGTTTGTCGATGTGAATTTGGGATTGGAAGAAAATTCATTATTAAATAGCGGTGAAACCATTACAATCAAAGCAAAAATCGATACGGCCGGAATTGATTCCAAATACCTAAAAGTGGAAGTGATGTATCGTTATAATGAAGAAAATTATAAAACTATTCCTTTGGAAATAAAAGATAAAAAAGATAACATAATATCCTATTCGGGAGATTTGAAAATAGAATCATCTGGAAAACAATTTATCAATCTTCGCATAAGACCGGTTTTTGAAAATTTAAAAACACTTCCAAAAGTAAAATGGTATTTTAATTCGGAGGAAAAATGAATTATACAAACGAAAAAATAGAAAAAAAACCAAGAGTATATTACAAAGAAAATTTTGATGTGTCCAATTGGGAAGAAGTAAAAAAAAGATTGGACGAATTAATGGAATATCCTGTAAATTCTTCGCAAGATTTGATTAAGATGCTTGAAAAAGCGGGAGAATTATCCGATATTTTGGCGGAAGAAATGGCTTGGCGCTATATCACAATGACCCGTTTTTCGGATAACCCCGAAAATTCCAAAAGATTTAATGAATTTTATGCTAATATCATATCAAAATCCATACCCTACGATTTCAAATTAAAACAAAAATTTTATAATAGCCCCTATAAAAACGATTTGGATCAAAACAAATACGCTCATCTTATCAAAATGATTTCAAACGGTATAGAGCTTTATCGAGAAGAAAACATACCTCTTCAAATAAAAGAGAGAGAGCTTGCTTCAAAATACGGTGAAGAATATTCCAAATTAACGGTTACATACAAAGGCGAAGAAAAAACATTGTTAAAACTCTCTGTTTATCAAAAAGATCAAAATAGAGCCGTTCGTGAAGAAACCTGGCGTTTACGTATGGATAAAATGCTGGAAAAGAAAAATTTCTTTGATAACATCTTCGACGAAATGAAAAAACTTCGTATAGAGCAAGCAAAGAATGCCGGATTTGATAATTATCGCGATTATATGCATCAGGCAAAAGGTAGATTTTCATATACACCGGATGATTTGATAGAATTTCATCAGGCTGTGGAAAAAGAAGTATTGCCCTTTTTAAAAGATTTATCCAAAAAACGAAAAGACATCTTAAAAGTGGATAAATTACGTCCATGGGATAATTCCGTGGATATAGACGGCAGAACATTAAAACCCTACGAAACCGTTGATGAACTTTTGGATAAGGCTATAGACATTTTATATGAAATCAAACCTATTTTCGGTATTAGACTTAATATGATGAAAAATTCCGGATTTTTGGATTTGGAAAATAGAAAAGGTAAAGCACCGGGAGGATATAATTATCCTTTGCAGGAAACAGGCGCACCGTTTATCTTTATGAATGCGGTAAAACTTCACACAGATGTGGTAACTCTGCTTCACGAATCGGGACATGCGATGCATACTTTTGAGATGAAAGACATAAAAATAGACGCTTACAAAGAAACCCCCAGTGAAGTGGCGGAATTGGCTTCAATGAGTATGGAACTTTTGTCTATGAAACATTGGGATAAATACTACCCGGATAAGGAAGACCTCAAAAAAGCCCAAAGAGATCAGTTGATAGGTGCGTTAAAATTTTTACCTTGGTGTATGATTGTGGATGCTTTTCAACATTGGATTTACACCAATCCAAATCACACCGTGGAAGAAAGAGACGAATATTTCACCTCTCTTATGGACAGATTTTCCACCGGAACGGATTGGGAAGGTTTGGAAAAATACAAACCTTTAAATTGGCTTTTCCAACTTCATATTTTTGAAATGCCCTTTTATTACATTGAATACGGTATGTCTCAATTGGGAGCATTGTCCGTTTATAAAAATCTAAAAGAAAAGGGAAATGAAAAAACCCTTCGCGATTATATAAACTTTTTAAAATTAGGCTATACCAAACCGGTAAACGAGCTTTACAAAGCCGCAGGCATTAAATTCGACTTCTCGGCAAAACACATTAGAGAGCTTGTAAAATTTGTTCAAGACGAATTAAAAAACTTGAATTGATATGATAAAAAAAGTCTTGTTGCTTCTAATATTCATAAACGGATTAACTTTAAATGCTCAAACATTAAATCAAAAGAAACAGGAACTTGAAAAGATAAAGAAAAGTATAAGCAAACAGGAAAAAATAATACAAGAAAAGGAAAAACAAAAAAAAGAAAAAACATCAATACTAAAAAAGCATACTCACACCAAAAAAAAACTGGAAAAAAAACTAAACACGCTGAAATATCTTGAAAAAAAGATAAAAAAAAATCTGCTTTCCACACAAAATAACCTGAAATCGGTAAAATCCAATATCAGAACATTAAAAGAACTATTACAAAAAGAAACACTTTCTTTGCTGTGGGAAGATATTGATTATCAGCTTGCCAAAAAACCCGAAACACATCCCAAAATAATAGCGGAATTAATCTCTCAAACTTCGGAAGTTTTGGATAAATACAACGACAAAGAAAACGAACTGCTTAATTTAACAAAAAAAACAAAATCATCATATTGGAATGTGAAAAAAAAGAAAAAACTTACCATCACCAAAAAGCGTAAGTATGAAAAAACAATCAATAAACTGCAAAAAGTAATCAGAGAAATTTCCGAAGCGGAAAAAAAAGCTATCGCCAAAAAAAAGCAGTTGGAAAAAAACGCAAAAGAGCTGAATGATTTGATTGCAAAACTGCAAATGGATCTTACCAAAATCGATTATGATTACAAATTCAACGACGCATTGGTTTGGCCTTTACAGGGAGAAATAATTAAAAAATTCGGATTGGAAAGAAATCCGAAATACAAAAGGATAACAACCAAAAATAACGGTATAGACATCAAAGCGAATATCGGAACAAAAGTACATGCCGTTGCCGACGGAGTGGTAGCATTTTCAAACATTTATGCCGGGCAGGGAAAATTAATCATTATTGATCATAAAAACGGTTTTTATTCTTTGTATGCTCATAACAGCAAACTTCTTGTGGCAAAAGGCGATAAAGTAAAAGCAGGGCAGATAATAGCTCTTTCGGGAAAATCCGGTCAGGTGGAAGTTCCTTCTCTTCATTTTGAATTAAGAAAAAGAGGTACCCCCGTAAATCCGCTTGATTTCTTAAAATAGTATGTGATAATTAATTGGACAAAATTCTAAATCTTTGATTTTTGGGAATTACTATGAAAAGGATATTGATTTTAGTCGTTTTATTGGGTTTATTATTTTCGTGTAAGAAAAAAAATGATACCGTAGTTGTTCATTTATGGCATCAAATGGAGCCTGCCAAAGTACCCGTATTAAATTCTTTGATAAAAACATTTGAAGCTCAAAATCCCGATATAAAGGTTATTCCGCTTCACAAAGGAACGGAAGAATTGCGAACAGGTTATCAAGCCGCTACGGCATTTACCGGCAAAGGACCGGAACTTGTTTACGGACCTATGGATCAGATAGGACCGTTTGAAGTAATGAAATTAAAAAACAGTAACAAAAGTATCATTATGCCGCTTGAAAACCTTTTCCCGAAAGATTTTTATGAAAAATTCGATAGCAAAGCATTGGTAAGATACAAAGGTCATATTTATCAAATTGCCGATAGGTTGGGTAATCATTTGGCACTTGTTTACAATAAAAAATTATTTAAAAAAGCAGGTATTTCCCGACCGCCGGAAACCATATCCGAACTGATAGAATTCGGAAAAAAATTAACCGTAGATTTTGACGGAGACGGAAAAACAGATCAATACGGACTTGTGTGGAACTACACCGAACCCTTTTGGTACGTTCCCTTTTTTGCCGGATACGGCGGACAAATTTTCGATAAAAACAATAAACCTTTACTTGATTCACAAGCCGCGGTAGATGCTTTTCAATTGATGTATGACCTTAAAAACAAATACAAAATCATTCCCCCCGAATGTGATTATGATATAGCCGACAATAAATTTTATCAAGGCAAAGCGGCAATGATTATAAATGGTGATTGGTCGTGGGGCAAATATCTATCTTCACCGAATGTAGAATTCGGTTTGGCAAGAATACCCAAGGTGGAAAAAACCGATAAATGGTGTTCACCTATGGTTTCGGCTACCGGATACTCGATTAATTCCACACTGAGCGGAAAAGAACTTGAAGCCACCAAAAAGGTTTTGGAATTTCTCACATCCAAATATGCTCAAAAAGAATTTAGTAAAAAGTTTAAAGCCATACCTTCTTTAAAAGAACTTCAAAACAGCCCCGATTTTTTAAATGATCCCGTAATTGCCGCATCCGTCAAGCAGATTGAGGTTGGTCAATTAATGCCTATCATTCCCGAAATGAGGGCGGTATGGGATGCAATGAGACCTGCACTTCAAAGTGTTCTCGGTGGCAATATGACACCCAAAGAAGCGGCAAAATATCAGCAAAAACTTGCTCTTGAAAAAATTTCGTCAATGTATGAAGATAGTACGAAAAAAGCGGAACGACATTCCGATACTATCTCTTTGATTTTTAAAATATTAGGGATTATATTGGCTTTGTATTTTACATATCTTCTTGTTTTCAAATTTATTTTGGCTTTATTCAGAAATCCATCCACTATGGAAACTAAAAATGCTCGTTTTGCCGTGTTACTTTCTTTACCCGCCACACTAATTTTATTCGGAGTGGTGGTTTATCCTTTCTTTTACAACTTATTAATCTCATTTTCCAATATGAATATGACAAATGTCAATTCGTGGAAGCTGATAGGATTGACACAATATATAAAGGTATTTTCCGAACCCTTTTTCTATTCGGTATTTTTTAAAACACTCATTTGGACACTGGTAAACGTATTCTTTCATGTAACAATCGGTGTATTTTTAGCCATACTTCTAAATAGACACTTACCCGGCAAAGCTATTATCAGAGTACTATTAATACTACCTTGGGCAGTGCCGCAGTATATCACCGCTCTTACGTGGAGAGGAATGTTTATGTCCGATACCGGAGCAATAAATTTAATTTTGGAAAAATTAGGATTTCATGCGATAAATTGGCTTTCTCAACCGAATACCGCCTTTATTGCAAGTATTATCACAAACATTTGGTTAGGATTTCCCTTTATGATGGTGATTGCTCTGGGTGCGTTGCAATCAATACCGAATGAGCTTTATGAAGCCGCCGAAATAGACGGAGCCGGTTCGTGGAAAAAATTTTGGAAGATTACCGTTCCGTTATTAAAACCAATGATGATTCCCGCTATAACATTAGGTATTGTTTGGACTTTTAACAATTTGAATGTTATTTGGCTTGTAACAAACGGCGGTCAACCGGCCGATAAGGTACATATATTGGTTTCATATGTTTACAGAGCCGCTTTTAATTTGTATAGATATGGATATGCCGCCGCATTTTCGGTTATAATTTTTGTGATATTGGCTGTTTTCAGTTTACTTTTTATGAACAGAAACACCGAATCAAAACCAAAAATATCCAAGAAAAA
>CAZUGB010000003.1:0-6352 GCA_964619925.1 uncultured Candidatus Cloacimonadota bacterium | reverse complement strand
ATTTTAATGATAGGACCTACCGGTTCGGGGAAAACTTTAATTGCTCAAACCTTGGCAAAAATATTAAAAGTTCCTTTTGCCATAGCCGATGCCACCACCTTAACGGAAGCGGGTTATGTGGGCGAAGATGTGGAAAACATTCTCGTGAGACTTCTACAAAACGCAGATTACGATAAAGAAAGAGCTGAAAAAGGTATAATTTACATTGATGAGCTTGATAAAATTGCCCGAAAATCCGAAAATCCAACCATAACCAGAGATGTATCCGGAGAAGGTGTTCAGCAAGCTCTTTTAAAAATACTCGAAGGTGCAAAAGTTAATGTTCCTCCAAAAGGCGGAAGAAAACATCCTTATCAAGAATTTATTGAAATAGACACTAAAAATATTCTCTTTATTTCCGGAGGTTCGTTTTTCGGATTGGAAAAGATTATCAAAAGACGAATAAATAAAAAAAGCGTTGGTTTTGATGCCGTAATTTCGTCAGACGAAACTACCGATTATGATATATTTAATAAAACCATTCCCGATGATTTGGTAAAATTCGGTATCATACCGGAGCTGGTAGGCAGAATGCCCGTGATAGCTTCTCTTAATAATTTGGATGAAGATGCTTTGGTAAAAATTCTTACACAACCCAAAAATGCCATTATCAAACAATATAAAAAGCTTTTTGAAATGGAAGGTGTAAAATTGGATTTTTCTCAAGAGGCTCTTTTGGAAGTTGCCAGAATTGCCATACAACGAAAAACGGGAGCCAGAAGTCTTCGTTCCATTATGGAAAACTTTATGATTCAAATAATGTATTCAATTCCTGAAATAAAAGATTTGAAAGAAGTTCTCATTACGAAAGAAGTCGTTACACAATCTGCCCCGCCGGTCTATACTTTTGGAAAGAAAAACGAAGAATTATCCGCATAAAAATGATATACGGTAGGGATGGAATGAGAAAATTATTTGTATTATTTATTTTGATGATTTCTTTTTCCATCTTTGCCGATATTATTGTGGAATACACCGATAATACGCCCCAAGAGATTATTAAAACCACTCAAATCGAAGGTAAAACTTACTTTAACATTGCAGAATTAAATAAGGTTTTTCAGGCGAAAATATCATCCGATATTATTGATCAACGTCTTACATTACAAATATACAATCAAACGATTATCTTTTTAATTCATTCCGATTATCTTACAATAAACAACAAAATCTACCAATTATCATCCGAGATAAAAATTTTAAACGGAAATTACTATCTACCCGCAACAATTCTAAAAAATATTTTTTCTGTTGTATTAAGTGATAAAATACAAACAAAAGGAAATAATATCATTGCATCCCCCCCATTTGAAAATATCATAAAAACCATAATTCTCGATCCGGGACACGGTGGAAAAGATCCGGGCGCAATAGGTTCTTCGGGGAAAATTTATGAAAAAGACATTACATTAAAAATTGCTTTGAAAGTAAAAAAAATTTTAGAAAAAAAATTATCGGGAATAAATGTAATCTTAACAAGAGAAACCGACAAATTTGTTTCTTTAAAAGACAGAACCACACTAGCAAATAATCGTAAAGCGGATGTTTTTGTATCGATACATTGCAACGCAAACAGAAATCACAAAGCAAGAGGTACCGAAGTTTATTATTTATCCACTGCCAAAACAAACGAAGACAGAGCCGTGGAAGCCCTCGAAAATTCTGTGGTGGAAAAATATGAAGGCGGTATTCAAGCGGTAAAAAGATATGACGATTTATCATTTATCTTAGCCGATATGTCTCAAAATGAACATCTTCAAGAAAGCTATCAACTCGCAGATATTTTAGAACAGGAAATCACAAAAGAAACAAACTTTTATATGAGAGGTGTAAAACAGGCTAATTTTTATGTTATGCGCGGTGCATTTATGCCTGCTGTTCTTATAGAAACGGGATTTCTTTCCAATCCCGAAGAAGAAAAACTTTTAAATTCCGAAGAATATCAAAATAAAATCGCAAAGGCTATTGCCGAAAGCCTGATTTATTTCAAAAAACAATTTGATAAAATGTAATTACTTAAAAAATCCCAAATATTTTCCGTTTTTCCACGAACACTTTGACAATCTTTAAACCTATTTTAATTTAGCTCAAAATTCTAATTCCAAGGAGTATATATGAATTACAAAATCACAAACGGAATTCTTTGTATTCCCGATTTAAAAAATGACACTTTTGTTATAAAAAAGAAGGATTTCTATGTTATAAACGGTAAGATAAAATTTGAAAAACCCCTAAACAATGCGATATTAAAAGAAATAGATGCCGAACAATCATTAATTCTTCCCGGATTGGTAAATGCTCACAATCATATATATTCAACATTGGCAAAAGGTTTGCCGGTTAAAGGAAAATTAAATAATTTCGAAGGAATATTAAAGAAACTTTGGTGGAAATTGGATTCCGTTTTGAATGAAAAAGATATGTATTATTCAACTGTGTTAACCGTGAAAGAATCCTTTGAAAATGGCGTAACCACAGTTTTTGATCATCATATTTCCATGCAATTTGTAGAAAATTCTCTATCCGGAATGGCGGATATATTTGAGAAATATCATCTCAAAGGTACTTTGGCATTCGAAACCACAAACCGTTATGGCATCAATAATAGAGACAGGATTATTAAAGAAAACATAACGTTCTATAATTCAAAAAGATACATCAAGGGAATGTTTGGTATGCACGCTCTTCTCACATTAGGAGAAAACGATTTGAAAGAAATATCAAATGCTATTCCCGAAGATATGCCCGTTCACATTCACATCGCCGAAGGTGAAGCCGACGAAAGATTGTCAAAAATGAATTTCGGTATGCCGATTATTAATGTTTTGGATAAATTCGGTTTGCTAAGGGACAATTCCCTTTTGGTTCACAACAGTAATATTAGTGATGATGAAATGGAAATTTTAAAAGATAAAAACCTCTTTTTGGTTCAAGCGATAGATTCCAATATGAATAATGCTCAAAACATAGCAAACATCCATAAATTTATTCAATCCGATTTGGATGTAACCATTGGTTCCGACGGTATGACATCCAATATATTAAGGCTTTATAAAAATTCGTTCCTCTTTACAAAATATCAAAATAAAACACCGGATATCGGATTTGAAGAAATTAATAAAATGCTCTTAACCTCATACAAGTTAAAAACCGCTTATGGTTTTCCGGTAGGTTTATCGGAAGACGAGCCGGCTGATTTTGCAATTACAAATTATAGCCCATACACTCCTTTTGATAGTGATAATTTTTTAGGACATTTCATTTACGGAGTAACGGAAAATAAAATCAATCATCTCTTTAGTAACGGACATCTTGTTTTGGAAAACTGCAAAATCGTTGATAAATCAATAGAAAAGATTTCAAAAGAAGCGATAAATAATTCGATAGATTTATTCGATCGGTTTTTAAAAAATTAATTGATAGACAAAAATACCGACGACATTTTAAGTAGTTTTATCTTATAGGAGTAGTGATGAAAAAGATATTAATAATAACCACAGGTGGCACTATCGCCATGAAATTTGACCCTAAAAAAGGGGTTGTTCCCGATAATGATCTTGTAAGTTTTTTACAAACTTTTCCTCAAATAAGAAACATCGCCGATATAGATATTTTGGAATTTACCAATTTACCAAGTCCGCATCTTAAACCCGAGCAAATTTTGGATTTGGTAAAAATAATAAGAACAAAACACGAAGATTATGACGGCTTTGTAATCACTCACGGAACCGATACATTGGAAGAATCATCATATTTGGTAAATCTATTGATAGATACCATTCGACCGATTGTTTTTACAGCGGCGATGAGATCGGGTAGTGAATTGGGATTGGACGGTCCCAGAAACATTGTGGGAGCATTGCGTGTAGCTTGCGATTCTCGTTCGGTAGGTCGTGGTGTTCTTGTGGTAATGAATGACGAAATTCATTTTGCCAGAGATGTGGTTAAAACCGATACGGGAAAAACGGATGCTTTTGCCACGCCAAACTTTGGAATGTTAGGCATTATTGATATTGATAAAGTTATATATTATCGTTATCCACTTGTAAAAGAATCTATAAACACGGAAGAATTGGAGACAAAGATAGATTTGATAAAAAGCGTTATGGGAATGGATGGAAGATATATTGAAACTTCCATAGAAACAGGAGCAAAAGCCATTGTAATAGAAGCTTTCGGTAGAGGAAATATCCCCCCCACCATGCTTCCCGCCATAAGAAGAGCGCTTGATAAAAATATCCTTATAGTCATTGTTTCAAGAACATATACAGGAAGAGTATTACCCGAATACGGTTACGAAGGCGGAGGAAAATATCTAAGCGATATGGGAGTGATTTTAGGCGGTGACATTCGAGGTCCTAAAATGAGAATGAAATTAATGGCACTTTTCGGAAAATTAAAAGATCCCAATTTGGTAAGGGAATATCTTTTGAACAATCAATTATGAAAAAGCCTATAATTTTTTTGTTCTTTCTTTTTATAACCTTGTTTTTACAATCCGAAACCATTTTCAGGATAATGAGCTATAATTCCCTTCGATTTCCGGAAGCCAGTGGCGAAGGTAGAAAAATTTATTTTAAAAAGATATTTTCCTATGTAAAACCCGATATTTTATTGATGCAAGAAGTTGGCTCGGAAGCCGGAGCGGATACTCTTTTGGCGATTCTTAATTCCATTCAAAACAAATACGAACGAGCGATTTTTATGGATGACGGTTCCATGAATTCAATTATGTTCTACAATTCAAATATCATACAATTGCTATCACAAGATCAAATAAATGCAATCCCGCGAAAAATAAACGAATACAAGATATCGGTTTTGGGAAACGATTTGTATTGCTATAGTTGTCATTTAAGAGCTTCTACGGGAGAAGATAACGAACAGGAACGTCTGCAAGCGGTTACTGCATTACGAAATCATATAAGTCAATTGGAAGAAGGCACCGAATTTATTGTCGTAGGAGATATGAATTTTTATTCGAATAACGAACCTGCATACCAAAAGTTTATTGAGGACGAAGAAAATAATATAGGCAAATGTATGGATTTATGTCCGCTTATTGGAGACTGGCATAATAACGAAGATTTTGCGTCCGTTCATACGCAGTCTCCCCGTGTTGAATTTTTCGACGGTGGCATAGGTGGCGGTTTGGATGATAAATTTGATTTTATTTTCACATCCTATAATTTAAATAACAATCAAAATGTGGAATATATCGAAGATTCTTTTGTTACATTCGGAAATGACGGTAATCATTTCAATTTATCGATAAATGACGGAGAAAACTCGGCTGTACCCCAAGATATTGCGGATGCATTGTACTATGCTTCCGATCATTTACCCGTTTATGCCGATTTTTATGTTAATCAGGAATTTTTGGGTCTTATTTCACCGAATGGCGGTGAGAATTGGCATACCGGCCAAAACTATGATATTCTTTGGGAAAGTTCTTTTCAAGATGCTCTTATCTCGATTTATCTTCTAAAAACAGAACCCAACCTTGATATATTACTTGCCCAAAATATAGAGAATACAGGTTCTTGGAATTGGCAAATTACTCCCGATATTCAATCCGGTTCGGATTATAAAATTAAAATAATCTCATCAAACGGTTTTCAGGATATAAGTACTGATTTTTTCAATATTGATATTGCTCAGCAAGAAAACATTGCCATAATTTCGGAATACGTGGAAGGTTCATCATACAATAAGGCATTGGAAATATTCAATCCTTGCGATTATCCCATATCTTTAAACGGATTTACTTTGAAAAAACAAACAAACGGTTCGGGAAATTTTGCATCTGATTTTGAATTATCGGGTCAACTAGATTCTCATAACGTTATTGTAATAGTTCATCCCAGTGCTTGCCAAGAGCTATTGGATTTAGCCGATTACGTTGTTTCGGGTATATGTAATTTTAACGGGAATGATGCTGTGGGTCTTTTTAAAGACGATACGTTGGTCGATTTATTAGGCGTTATCGATTCCGACGAATATTGGGGAAAAGATAAAACATTGGTACGAAAACCATACATTTCAAATCCTAATAGCGAATATAATATTTTCGAATGGGAAGAATATCCTATCGATACATTTTCTTATCTCGGATATCACAATTATGATCCATCCTCGGCAAATCAAAACGAGATAGAGCCGATTGGTATATCATTGTATCCTATTCCTTTTAATATTTCACAAAATCAAATGCTCTATTTCAGTAATATAAATTTACACACACCTCTTTCGTTGGCGATATACAATTTAAAAGGACAATTAATTGTAAACAAACAAAATATTAAAAGAGACA
>CAZUGB010000002.1:0-2368 GCA_964619925.1 uncultured Candidatus Cloacimonadota bacterium | reverse complement strand
TATCTTCTTCCGATAAAATTCCTTTAACATAAGAATAAGCTATCTGCACCGATTCCTGCATAACGTCTCCGAGTTGACCGGTTTGTTTCAATCCGCCCGCTTTGGATTTTATTCCCAAAGCTTCAATATACAATGTAGCTCCTCCGTAGGCTGTCCAAGCTAAACCCAAAGAGACTCCCACCATAGGATTTCTGTATAACTTTTCGGTATAATAAACGGGATTTCCGAGATATTTTTTTAAATTTTTAACTGTTATTGAAAATTTTTCTCTTTTCCCCTCCGCCATTTCCAAAGTAATCTTTCTTAATATCTTTTTGATATTATTTTCAAGGTTTCTAACTCCCGCCTCTCGTGCGTAATCTTCGATAATTTTTTCCAATACCTTCTTTGAGATTTTAATATCTTTTTTATCCAAACCATGTTCTTTTAATTGTTTGGGAATAAGATATTTTCTTGCTATTTGAACTTTTTCTTCTTTGATATAGCCGGATAAACGAATAATTTCCATTCTATCCAAAAGCGGACGCGGTATGGTATCCAATTGGTTAGCGGTAGTTATAAACAAAATTTTGGATAAATCAAAATGAATATCAAGATAATGATCCAAAAATTCTTTATTTTGTTCGGGATCCAACACTTCCAAAAGTGCCGAAGCGGGATCACCCATGAAACTTTTTCCTACTTTATCGATTTCATCAAGCATAATTACGGGATTTGCGGTTTGAGTTCTTCGTAAACTTTGAATTAACTTACCCGGCATAGCGCCCACATAGGTTCTTCTGTGTCCTTTTATTTCGGCTTCGTCTCTCATTCCGCCCAAAGAGAAGCGAAAGAATTTTCTATTCATAGCTCTTGCTATACTGCGTCCCACAGAGGTTTTTCCCACTCCGGGAGGTCCTACCAAACACAAAATGGAACCAATTACCGAACCTCTTTTTATGATGGTGCTAATGTATTCCAAAATCGTGTTTTTAACATCATCCAACCCGTAATGATCTTCATTTAATATCTTTCTTACTTTGTGAATATCCAAATTATCTTTTGAATAAATTCCCCAAGGCAACTCCAGAATAATATTCAAATAGGTTCTGGTAACATTATACTCAGCCGAGCCCATTTCAAGCATCTTTAATTTTTCCAATTCCTTATTAACCACCTCTTTGGCTTCGGAAGAAAGTTTTATTTTTTTTATTCTCTCTTCAAATTTTTCTATATCGGCGGCTTTATCGTCTTTTTCCAGTCCCAATTCTTTTTTTATTATTTTCAATTGTTCTCTTAGGAAAAATTCTTTCTGTTGCTTGGAAATTTTTTCTTCGATTTGTTTTTCGATTTTTTCCTGCATTTTTGTAATTTGAATTTCTTCTTTAAGTAGCAACAATAATTTACTGGCTCGTTCTTCGAGGTCAATAATTTCCAAAAGATCTTGCAACTTTTCCGGTGATGCCGTTAGAATGGAGGAAGTAATGTCAATAAGCAAAGCGGGATTTTGATAGCTTAAATTACTCATAACAATCTTTATTTGTTCCTGAAAAATAGCATTTAATTTAAGAAGTTCTTTTAATGAAGCAATGATAGCCATCGAATAGGCTTTCATTCGTCGGGAAGTGTTTTCATCCACATTGTCGGGATAATATTTTACCCTCCAAATAAGAGGATCTTTTTTTACCGTTCGCCCCTTTTTGGAAAATCTTTCCAGAGCTTGAACCAATATTTGGATGGTATTCGGAGCAATCTTTTGTATTCTGAAAATTTTTAGAGCGGTTCCTATTTTATAAAATTTGGAATTTGCAAAGTTTTCGGTATCTATATCTTTGGCAAAAATAGCCCCCACAATTCTTTGTTCCGTTTCAAAAGCCGCTTCTATAACTTTTACATATTTCTCTCCCGTAAAGGTTAACGGAACGGAAAGTCCGGGAAATATAGGTCTTCCGGCCAAAGGTATAATATATAATTTTTCAGGCAAAATATCCTTAGCAGGTAAAATATCAAATTTGTCGTTTTTCATTTTGCACCTCTTTTTTTTAGATTTAAGAACATTTATTAACAAATTAAAAAAAACTCTTCTTTATATTAATAATTATCAACAAGCAAATTTACAACATTCATTTTTTATTGTTGAAAAATTTTTCTTAATGCTTTTTTGTAAAGTAATTAAATCGATAAAAAAATATTTTAATCCTTTCCGTAAACCCAAAACCAAATGTTTTTTTCATATCAATATTCGATATTTATAGCTCTTAAAATAGTTTTTAATTTTATCACCGAGCGTAACTATGTTTTGCAACAATTAAATTCTTCTTTACAACAAATGCCTCCACAAAAGATATGTTTGCAAAAAAATGTGTAAAAGTGGTAAAGTATGGGACTT
>CAZUGB010000001.1:0-16862 GCA_964619925.1 uncultured Candidatus Cloacimonadota bacterium | reverse complement strand
AATCCTGAGGAAATATGGAATAATCAAATCGGGCTTTTTCCACTAATTCATTACCGTTAACTTCAAAAAAATATAGTTTGTTATCCTCTTGTTGTAAAGGCGTAACCGCTACAAAATCGGTTTTACCGTTATTATCGGCATCTTTTGTTTTATTAAGAAAAAGATATTCATCTCCCACCACATATTGTTGCCAAGAATTAATATCAACCGTTTTATTTTCTATTCTGTAGGTGTATGGCAAAGTTAGTTCGGAAGTTAAACCCGCCATATTTGTGGCAGTGATTCTCACATTGTACGGACCGTCTTCCATATCGGGGAGCAATATACTTTGAGTGGATGCCGTAATATCGCTATTAGCTTGGTAGGAGTGATTTTCGTTAAATACCGTTACATTCAAAAAACTTGGTTCATTGGTAGCTACTTTCATAAAAAATTTTAGTTTTTCATCGTCATATCGTTCTTGCAAAAATGTAAGCGAATCCAAAATTACCGGAGCGGATCTGTCTATAATGATATTTCTAAAATATGTATAATGTTTGTTATCTCTTGATTGAACATCTATTTTAATGCGATATAAACTATCCAAAATCGTTTCGTCCACATCAAATCTTGCAATAATGCTATCTTCAATAGGAGTGTAATAATAATACGGTGTGTTTGTGTGGGGGTATATGGTATTGCACCAATCGATTGATTCCGGAATTTCCGAAGTTGAATACATCACTGAATATTTAAAAAAATCGGGAATATTAACCGTTCCGATAATATCGAAACTATTTGATAACGTGGAATAAGCTCTCGGTGATGTAATTTTGATATAAGGGTCATCAGTATCCAAAATAAGCTTATAAACATTCAAAAGTCCGGCTCCAGAATGTTCATCAAATCCTTCTTCGGCAATATCGTCGCAAGTTCTGTGAATTTTGGATTTTACTTCTTCGAAATTCAGTGTGGGTTGCACCGAAAGTAACAAAGCCACTGCACCTGTTACAAACGGAGCCGCCATAGATGTTCCCGATTGATAAGCATACATATCCAAACTTGAATAAACACCGTCCGCCAAAGTACTGTATATACTCATACCCGGAGCTACCAAATCAAGTTCGGGACCCCACGATGTCAATCGCGCAACTTCTCTTTGTTCATTAGCCGCACCCACCGCAATTGTTGTGGATAATTTAGCGGGATACATCACCCCGGGATTTCCAGTATTTCCCGAAGCCACACACACAATACAACCTCTGTCATAAGCGTATTGGCAAGCATCCGATATTATTTGAGAAAAAACATAGTCTCCCCAACTTGCGTTTATTACATTAGCTCCGTTATCCACTGCGTAAATTACCGCCGCCGCCGCATCGTCATCTTGCAAATAACCCACTGATGCCGTTGTTTGAAAACCTGCTCTTGCAATCAACAATTTTGAATGCCAATCCATACCTGCCACACCGATGCCGTTATTTGTATCTGCGGCTATTATTCCTCCCACGTGAGTTCCGTGGTTATTTTCATCTTCGGGATTATTGTCAGGTGTCATATAATCACCCAAAGCAATTGCCGAAAGTTCCGGCGCATCAACAAAATCCCAACCTAAAATATCATCAACATAGCCGTTTTCATCATCATCCGTATTATTTAGAACCGGTGAATTCGGGCTAATGATGTCCCAAGAATTTATATATCCGTCATCATTTAAATCCAAATTATTTTGTGTGAAATAACTGATAAGTTCCGGCAAAGAGATATAGTTATCATTGTTTAAATCAAGATTTGCACCGTTTGGTATTGTTATTTCCTTTTGATTAACGTAGATATTTTCCAGCAAATCGGGATGATTTAAGTGAATACCGGAATCAACCAAACCTACGATAATATCCTTATTTCCGGTGGAATAATCCCAAGCCTTCGGGGCGTTTACCAGATAATATTGTTGATAGATATATCCGGGATCGTCCGGAATGGTAAAAAGTTTGTTAATGTAATTTAATTGAACATATTCCACTTCGTCCAAATTTACGTTTTTCAATTCGTTTTTGCTCACACTTTTATTTAATTTTACCACGTAATATCTATTATTTTTTTTATTTAGTATCGGTTTAATTTTTTTTACGCCGTATTGCGAAAGAAAATTATCCAATTCACCCAAACCGAAAGAATTTGACCGGATAGAAACATGTTTTTTCGTTTTTACAATGATTTCGTCGGGAACATATTCCAAAGAAGACAATATGCTAATCATGGCAATTAGCATTGCCGAAAATATATATTTTTTCATAAAAAAGCCCCTTATTTTTTAAAAGATATAGTTTACTCCTATCTGATGTATATCTCCCAATTCCGAGATGCCGGGAATATAGGTATAGTCAACTCTGAATTTATTCAGTTTAAAACCGATTCCCGTAAGAATATTTTTTGAATCATCATTGTATTTGTAGCCTAATCTTAATTTTATAATATCTTTGTAAGACGTATTTACGCCGTAATTTATTTTTATTCTGTTCTCATCAAAATATTTTATCATTTTCAATTCGGTTGAGATAGGAAAATCGGCCAGTTTAAAATCTTGTATTAATGAAAATTCCATAGTTATCGGAAGAGAAATTCTTTCTTCGTCCATTTTGGATGTAAATCCCAAATTTTTTAATGCCGTGGCAACTTTCAATCCCTTTATCGAAGTGATATACATATATCCCAAATCACCGGAAAATCCATAACTTGAAGAAGTGTCTATTTGTTCATATAACAAAGATAAATTCACACCGAAATAATGAACGGGATTAAGACGATATGAAAAATTATTTGTTATCACTATGTCCATAGGATGAAATTCGCCTATCAAATCTCCGGTTTCGTCATATTTATCCAATTTCCCGTAATTAAGATACCGTGCGGAAATGCCGAAAGCCTTTCTTCCGTTTGAATTAAGATAAGCAACCGAGGAAATATCGGTTTCGAACCATCTACTGTATGAAGTGGTGATAAATTTACTATTATATCGTGGTGGTGCGGCGGGATTGACAATTCCCATTAATGCATCCACATCATTTGAAAAGGCTCCCGTTTCCGCTTGTGCGGACGATACCGGCGATAAAGCCATTTTTAAAAATTGCCAGCCGTCTTCACCCGAAACATCCGAATAGAGCAGGGCGGAAACCATTAACGCCATTATCACAAATATTACCTTCTTTTTAGTATCTATTTTTAATAAAAATTTCATTTTTCCTCCGTGTTATTTTTCTACGGCAAACTTAAATTTTTTGATTTTACCTTTACTTTTTAAAGTACAAAGATATATTCCTGAAGAGAGGTGTTTTGCGTCAATGTAAAATACATCTGCCGAATATTTATATGCTTTTTTTCTTTGAGAACCTATCAAATCGCCGTTTATATTAAAATATTTCATTTCCACCATATCGTCGCTTGTTATCATAAATCGTACACAGATTTGATTTTCCTTTCCGTTACCTCCGAAAATACCCGCGGAATTTATTTTATTTAACGGATTGGGATACAAATAAGTTTCGTTATCTACGAAAACTTTCTTATCGGAAAAATTATTTTGAGGTTTTCCGTAATCATAAGCCGCTGTTCTTTGGTAATTTGAGTATTCCGTAAACCAAAACGAATCCTGCGAGATATTAGCTAGCGGTAATTCCTTTCTAAAAATCAAACCGTTGTCCGTGGCAACATAAACATATGTTACATTTGTTTGATAATCAATTTTTTCTACCGCTATTGTAGGGGCAAATCTCGAAAATTCCCTGTAAGAAATCGTGGGTATATCCAAAACGAAATCATTCCCGTTTTTATTTGACCATATGGCTAAACGATTTTTTGAAAAATTACCGATAACCTCCGTTTTACCGTCGTTATTAATATCACAAGCTATCACACCGGAAGCTCTTTTTAAAGAATCCGGAAAAGAAGTTTCAAGATAAGGTCGAGAAGTTTTTCCGGTTTTATTCACTATCAAAAAGCTATTTTCACCTCCTACCAAAATATCAAGTTCTCCGTTTCCGTTTACATCCGCAATGGAAGGAACCGAAAAGGCGTTTAATTCCATTTTAACGGGAAAATTATCAAACAATTCTCCGTTTTCAGTATAAAGATACAATAAAGAATCGTTTGTAGTAATAGCAATATCATTTATACCGTTATAATCCAAATCGGCAAGTACCGAAGCTCTTACACCTCTGTTCTGCAATTCGCTCAAAAGCACATAATTCAATCCCTCGCCTTGATTTTGAACATCCAAAACAGCCAAATATTTTTTATTATCATAAGATGCTATAAAATAAAGTTTATCTTGTTTTATCATCAAATTGGAAGAAATTTTATATTCGTCCAATCGAATGACATTAGACACAAAAAGCGAATTATTCAAAATAACCAATTCGGATGCGTTTTGCGTTTTACTATTCAAAGGCAAAAAAGCTCTTGAAGCCGAGGCAATATCTTTATTTACAACAGGATGTGAAGCCCATTCGTAACCTTCGTCCAAAAAATATTGTCGAAAATCGCTTATATCTCCGGAAAACGTGTAATAAGAAGCTCGTTGATTTACCTCTGTGGGCAAAATCATAATTTCGGAAAATTCATCATACGCATAGAGCTTAACTATTGGCGTTAAGGTTAGCGAAAGCGACATATCCATATCGTCTTTATCTCTCCAAAAGAAAATATGTCCGTCATCCATAACACTTATTATTTCATTTCCGGGATGTGAACTTTGAATATCGGTAATAAGAGGCGGATAAGAAGTAATGCCATTATAATTCGGATTTAGATTCCATGCAAAACGAACGGAAAAAGTCATTGTGTTATTTGAGGCGGAAATATCATATATTTCAAGATTTATACCACCGTAATAACTTTGAGCCGTAGGAAAAGACAAATAACCCGTTTCCGGATTTTTTTCATAACCGAAATATGTGTTATTCCCTTCACGGAAAGATGCGAAAGGCGTTCCGAAGCTATCCATCGTTTGCCCGATACTATCCAGATATTGATAGCCGGAAGCTTCTTCCAAATCCACGCCTTTGTGTGAGGAATCGTAATTTACATAATTATATTCAAAATCGGGATCAAAAAGCATATCAATCACATATTCGTCAATATGCCAAATAAACAACCCCGAACCGTTTATGGTTTTATTATCTGCTCCGGGCGGTTCTCCGTATCCCGGACCGGGAAGGAAGAAATCCCATTCACATCCGGCATAAGAATTTTCCATAAAATTAAACATCGGCACATCGTCGTTGGGAGGCGGATAATAATCTTGCAAACTATCGGGCAAAAGTGGAAACGTAAAATTGGGAAATCCGTGAATTGTGCTATTATCGGGATTTTGTTGTCTGTTTTCCAATAAAAAATATTCTTTGTCCGAGATATTTACTTTATACAATTTCGGCGTCATTGTGTTCATCATGGGATATGCTATGGAATTATTTTGCGAATCATTGCTTATTTCCACTATGTTTCCGTCTTCCCAACCCAAATAATACCTTGACCAAGCACAAGGTAAAGGCGGAACAAAACCGTTTGCATTCCACACACCTGTTCCCATTACACCGAAATTACCTATTCCCGCACTTCTTCCGTTTTCCGAATAATTGTCAAATAAGGTGGGAAGTCCGAGAAGATGACCGAATTCATGAGCCAAAACACCGAGCAAGCCGTATTTTGTGTCACCTTCGCTATAATCGGGCTGTTGTTCCGATTCGGGCATTACCACCGCTTCCTTTACATATTTACCGTCATTTGTGAGTATCCCCTGATATGAATCGTTTTCGGGGTCAAAACCTTGTTGCAGGGTTCTTCTGGTGATAAAAGTAGTCCACAAATCATCCGAATTATTACCGGTAATATCGGTTTCCTGTCCTGCTCCCGCATGAAAAATAATTATGGAATCAAAGTTATTAAAATCTATATCATCATCGATTTTTTCTATGACTTCTTTAAAAAACTCTGCTATACGTTGCGACCATTTTTCGTCATTGCCGTAATATCCCATGTTGTGTTCCGTGGTAACCGTATCGGGATAAAAAGTATAGTATGAACTTTGCAAATTATATTTCCCGTGAGAAGCGTCATAATAATATTCCGAAAGATGCTGCATATATTTTTTAAAATACTGTAAGTTATGATCATATCCTTCAAATGCGGTATTTTTGTCTTTGAATTTTACATCGGGAAAATCCACCAATATTATCAGAATACTATCAGGAACGTTTGTGTTTTTTTCATTATGATATTTTGAAAAAACTTCCGAAGGTAAATCTCGAACGGGTAGTATTCCCGATTTTTTTTCAGGACAAGCCATAACGGCGAACAGACCGTTAAATACCAACAGAGCAAGTGTTATAAACATTAATTTTTTCATTAAATTACCTCTTTTTTAAATAAAAACCCTCTTACCTATATAAAAATATATGAGATAAGAGGGAAGGATATGATAAAAAAGTTTTTGTTGATTCTTTTTTTTTAAACTTTACCGCTTAATACATCTTTTTCATTACACTTACAAACACTTATCATTTCATATTTGGGCATCCAAGAGCCTGATTTTGATTTTCTGCTTCTGATAAGTTTTACTTTTTTGATTTCAGTGTTGCATTTAGGGCAAATAACTTTACCTTCGGTACTAATTTCGTGCGCCAATTTTGCTGCGAATGATCTTCCTTTTGGCATTTATTCCTCCTATAATTTTAAACTCTTTCTATATAATTTCCGGTTCTTGTATCAATTTTGATTTTATCGCCAACTTCCACAAAGAAAGGAACGGTAAGTGTCAATCCCGTATCGGTAACAGCCTTTTTACCCGTAGCCGTAGCCGTGTTACCTTTAAAGTTCGGTTCGCATTCCGCTATGGTTTGAACCACGGTAATTGGTAATTCTATACCTAAGATATTTCCTTGCGGATCGGTTTTTATGGCAACTTCTATATTTTCTACCAGATACTTTTCCAAATCGCCAATGGTCTCTTTTGAGATTTGGCTTTGTTCATAAGTTTCGGGATCCATAAAAACATAAAAATCACCGTCAAAATACAAAAACTCTCTTTTTTTCTTTTCTACGCGAACTTCTTCCAATTTTTCACTTGTTCGGAATGTATTTTCTATTACCTGACCGGTTTTGATATTTTTTAATTTGGTTCTTACAAATGCAGAACCTTTACCCGGTTTTACATGCAAAAATTCCACTATCTCATATAATCCGTTTTTAAATTTTATTATCATTCCGTTTCGGATATCCGATGTAGTAGCCATATTTTATAATTCCTTTTACCGTTATTTATTTATTTTTATGACAATTTTTTTTAGTTTGATATTATGGCAAGAAAAAATAATAACGAATATGAGTTAAAATTCCAACCCGCTATTTATCCTTATATTTCCAAAAAAGAAAATTTGGAAAAAATTCTTATGGCGAAAGTATCCTTTTCTTGTCCGATTTACTTTACAAACAATACTTAACTGAGGTTGCTAAATTCTATTTGACATAAATAATAGCTATTAACTTCTTGAACAAATTAGGAGTAAGCTATGTTTAGACTTGATGATAAACACTTGGAAAAAGCAAAAGAAATCGCTTTGAAAAATCGTAAGAAAAAAAGTTGTAATAAGTGCTATGACAGAGGTTATATCGGCGTTACGGAAGAAAATCTTCTGGTAATTTGTACAAAATGCGTGGATATAGACAAAGCAATGGAAGATTGGAAAGAGTATATATCCGACTTTCCGGATTTAAAAGAGCATTTTAAGGAACTTTTCGAAGAAGAAAATAAAGAAAATCAAGGAGATAAATAAGAATGTACAAACCCATAAACATCAAAGAAAAACTTTCGGATATGGACAATAGAATATCCGAATATTGGGACAAAAAATCAATTATGGAGAAAAGCGTTTCAAACCGCGAAGACAAACCGCAATTCATATTCTACGAAGGACCGCCTACCGCAAACGGAAAACCGGGTATTCACCATGTAATGGCAAGAACCCTAAAAGACACTGTGTGCAGATACAAAACCATGCAAGGCTACAAAGTGAAAAGAAAAGCCGGTTGGGATACACACGGCTTACCGGTGGAAATCGAAGTGGAAAAAACATTGGGACTTCACGATAAAAAAGAAGTGGAACAATACGGTTTGGAAAAATTTAATATAAAATGTAAAAATTCCGTATTTACCTACGAAAAACTTTGGCGTGAAATGACCAAAAAAATGGGATATTGGATAGATCTTGATAATCCCTATATCACATTAAAAAACGATTATATCGAAACCGTGTGGTGGCTTTTAAATCAGCTATGGGAAAAGGGGTTGATATACAAAGGACATAAAATTGTTCCCTATTGTCCCAGTTGCGGAACGCCATTATCCAGCCACGAGGTTGCCCAAGGTTATCAAGAAACCACCGATCCTTCGGTTTTTGTCAGATTTCAAACGAAAGAAGATGAAAACACCTACTTTTTAGCTTGGACCACTACCCCTTGGACTTTAATTTCCAATGTGGCTCTCGCTGTAAATCCCGAAGAAAAATATGTGAAAATAAAAACCGGAAATCAATATCTTATCTTGGCAAAAGCAAGATTAAATGTGATAGATGAAGATTATCAAATAATAGAAGAATTTGACGGAAAATCTCTGGAATACAAAGAATACTTACCGCTATTTTCATATGTGCCGGTGGACAAAAAAGCCTTTTATGTAGGTCTTGCGGACTACGTTACGATGTCCGACGGTACAGGCGTGGTTCACACCGCACCCGCCTTTGGTCAGGATGACTCGGAACTTGGCAAAAAATATAATTTACCCGTGATTAATCCTGTGGATGATGCCGGAAAATTCAAACCGATTGTTACGGATTATC
Source organism: uncultured Candidatus Cloacimonadota bacterium (assembly GCA_964619925.1). Taxonomy (GTDB): domain Bacteria; phylum Cloacimonadota; class Cloacimonadia; order Cloacimonadales; family TCS61; genus CAZUGB01. The sequence continues at coordinate 7,992 of CAZUGB010000001.1, read as the reverse complement.
AAGGTAAATTCGTAAAAGATGCAGACAAAGAAATCATCCGAAACCTTAAAGAAAGAGGTTTATTGTACAAAAGAGAACAGATAAAACATACATATCCTTTCTGTTGGAGATGCCACAATCCTCTTTTGTATTACGCTCGTTCCAGCTGGTACATCAAAACCACCGAATACAAAGAACAAATGATAGAAAATAATAAAAAAATAAATTGGTACCCCGATTACGTGGGCGAAAAGCGTTTCGGCGAATGGCTTGAAAACAACGTCGATTGGGCAATTTCAAGAGATAGATTTTGGGGTACACCTTTAAATATATGGGTTTGTGAAAAATGCGGAAAAATGGAAAGTATCGGTTCTATCGAGGAACTAAAAGAAAAAGGAAAGATGAAAGACTCTTCACCTGTTCCCGACGATTTGGATCTTCACAGACCTTATATCGACGATGTGAAATTAACCTGTTCTTGCGGCGGAACCATGCACAGAACACCGGAAGTTATCGATTGTTGGTTCGATAGCGGTTCTATGCCGTTTGCACAAGTTCACTATCCTTTTGAAAACAAAGAAAACTTTTTTACGGAATTTTTCCCCGCCGATTTCATTGCCGAGGGAATAGACCAAACACGCGGGTGGTTTTATTCACTTTTGGCAATTTCCACTATGATAACGGGTAAAGCAAGCTACAAAAACGTATTGGTAAACGACCTGATTTTGGATAAACACGGCAAAAAAATGTCCAAATCTAAGGGAAATACCGTAGATCCGATAAAATTAATGGATAATTACGGAGCGGATGCTATTAGATGGTATCTTTTATACGTAAGTCCGCCTTGGGTTCCCACAAAATTCGACGAAAAAGGCGTGAAAGAAATTGTAAATAAATTTATAGGAACATTAAGAAACACATATTCTTTTTATGTAACTTACGCAAACATAGATAATTTCGATGCAAAAAAATATGAAAATAATCTTGATAAAAAAATCGAAATAGACAAATGGATAATTTCAAGATTAAACACCATTATCAAAAGCGTTACCGAATATCTGAATAATTATGATCTAACCAGAAGCGTAAGACTTATTCAAAGCTTTGTAATAGATGATTTGAGCAACTGGTATGTGCGAAGAAGCAGAAGAAGATATTGGTCTTTTGAACTTAACGAAGACAAAAAAGAAGCCTATCTCACCTTGTATTATGTATTAACCGAAATAACCAAACTTATGGCACCTTTTGCACCTTTTATTTCCGAGGAGATATACACCAATCTTACAGGCGAGGAAAGTGTTCATCTTACCGATTATCCGCAATATGACGACAGCTTGATATATCCCGACCTTGAAGAAGAGATGAAAACGATTATCACTATCGTCTCTTTGGGAAGAACCGCCAGAAACGATTGTCAAATAAAGGTTCGACAAACTCTGGGAGATTTTTATGTCCCCGAAAAAATCAAACCTATTGTTCAACGTATGGAAAACCTCATCAAAGAAGAAATAAACGTAAAAAATATCAAATACATCAGCAACGAAGATGATTTTGTGCAATACGAACTAAAAGTTAATTTCAAAGTTATGGGTCCCAAATACGGAAAACACGTAAAAAGAATAGCTACGGTACTTTCGAATCTGGATGCAAATAAAATTGTGAAAACACTTCATAAAGACGGTGAATTTTTCATAGATGTGGACGGTAGCACGTTTAAATTAACAGAAGAGGATATTCAAATTTCCATAAAAGAAAAAGAAGGTTATGTATTTGAAGCCGAAAAAGAATTTTTTATTGCATTGGATACAACACTTACAAAAGATTTAATACTGGAAGGTTACGCCAGAGAAATTGTGAATAAAATTCAATATACCAGAAAAGAAAACGGCTTTGACATTATGGACAATATAAAAATATTTTACTATTCACCGGACGAAGAGATAGATGAAGTTTTTGATAAATTTAAGGATTATATCTCATCCGAAACTTTGGCAAAAGGAATATATCGCATAGATGAAAAAGAAAAAGATATGCAGGAATGGGATATTAACGGAAAGATAGTTTATTTGAATATAGAAAAAAAAGAAGAGGAGTAAAAATGGCAAGAATCAAACCGTTCAAAGGTGTTCGCCCAGATCCCCATAAAGTAAGGGAAGTTACTTCCCCACCCTATGATGTGTTAAATTCGGATGAAGCCAGAATTATGGCAGATGGAAATCCATACAGCTTTTTGCATGTGGTAAAGCCGGAAATTGATTTACCAAAAGGTGTGGATCCTTACGACGAAAGAGTTTATAGAAAAGGAAAAGAAAACTTTAACAACCTGTTGGCAGAAGGCATATTAATTCAAGACGACAAACCATGCTACTACCTATATAAACTACAAATGAACGGCATAGTGGAAACCGGTTTGGTGGTAGGCGCTTCGGTGGAAGATTATGAAAACGAAATAATAAAAAAACACGAATACACCCGCGCGGCAAAAGAAGCCGACAGAATAAAACACGTGGAAACCTTGAATGCAAACACCGGTCCCGTATTTCTTACCTTTAAAGCAAAAAAAGAAATCGAAGATTTTTTTAACGAAGTACAAAAAAAACCGCCGGTTTATGATTTTATGAAAGAAGACGGTGTTGTTCATAAATTTTGGATAATTGATAATGACGATGATATAAAAAAGATTACCGAATTATTTGCCGGAGTGGATTCTTTGTATATAGCCGACGGACATCATAGAGCCGCTTCCGCCGCAAAAGTGGGAGAAAAAAGAAGAGCAAATAATCCAAATCACACCGGAGAAGAAGAATACAACTGGTTCCTCGCCGTTATCTTTCCGCATAATCACCTTCATATAATGGATTATAACCGCGTGGTAAAAGATTTGAACAACCACACCAAAGAAGAATTTATAGAAAAAGTAAAAGAAAATTTCACCGTGGAAGAATGTGCGGAAAATAAACCATACAAACCAGATCAAAAACATCGTTTCGGTATGTATCTTGACGGCAAATGGTATAAACTCGAAGCGAAAGAAGGCTCTTTCGACGAAAACGATTTGGTTGCTTCTCTTGATGTGAGCATTCTGCAAAATAGTCTTTTAACACCTATCTTGGGTATCGGTGATCCGAGAAAGGATAAAAGAATTGATTTTGTGGGAGGCATAAGAGGATTATATGAACTGGAAAAAAGAGTAAACGCGGGAGAAGCCGTAGCATTTAGCCTTTTCCCCACATCGATAGAAGATTTGATGAAAATAGCAGATGCTCATAAGGTAATGCCCCCGAAATCAACTTGGTTTGAACCGAAATTATTGTCGGGTCTTATCGTCCACCTGCTAGATTAATAAAATTTAACGGGGCGATTTTTATCGCCCCTTATTTTTATCCTAAAAAAAATGAAAAAATACAATATTATCAGTCTCGGTTGTCCGAAAAATTTAGTTGATAGCGAAAAATTCGCCTCAATTATCGAAGCAAACGGTTATAGCTTTACCGCCAATCCCGAAGATGCGGAAGTTATTATCGTGAATACATGCGGATTTATTTTGGATGCAAAACAGGAATCAATTGAAACAATACTGGAAGCTTCCGCTTACAAAACGGAAGGCAAATGTAAAAACTTAATCGTAACCGGTTGTTTGGTAAAACGATATATGAGCGATTTAAAAAAGGAACTTCCGGAAGTTGACCATTTTGTGGATTTAAAAGATTTCAAAAGTTTTTCAAACATTTTCTACGGAAAATATCGAGAAGAAAGAAAGCACCTTACACCCGCTCATTACGGATACATACGTATTAGCGACGGATGTGATAACAGATGTTCATACTGCGCAATTCCCGATATCAGAGGACATCTCAAAAGCGAACCAATGGAAAAAATTCTTTCGGAAGCTGAAATTTTGGCGAAAAACGGTGTGAAAGAACTTATTATCACCGCACAAGATACCACATTGTACGGCGTGGACTTATATAAAAAACCCATGCTTGTGCCTCTTTTGGAAAAACTTCATAACATCAAAGGTATCGAGTGGATTAGACTTTTGTACCTTCACCCCGCTCATCTGAAATCCGATATGATAAAAACTATTGTATCTCTGCCGAAAGTTTGCAATTACTTCGATATACCTCTTCAACATATTAATGATGACATCTTAAAAAGTATGAATCGACAAGTGGGAAAGGACAAAATTAATAAAATTCTTGATGAGATACGAAATTCGGCGAACGAAACAGTGATAAGAACCACCTTTATAGTGGGTTATCCGCAAGAAACCGAAGAAAAATTTCTGGAATTAAAAAGATTTATCTCGGAAAGAAATTTTGACAAACTCGGAGTGTTTACCTATTCACAAGAAGAAGGAACACCGGCTTTTTATCTTCAAAATACCGTTGACGAAGAAACCGCCATTTCCAGAAAAGACGAATTAATGAGCATTCAGCAGGAAATATCCGCAAATCAGTTAAGGAAATTTGTAAATACCACACAAGAAGTAATAATAGATTCTTTCAATCCCGAATTAAAAATGTATGAAGGACGAACAAAATACGATGCACCGGAAATCGACGGAAAAGTCTTTGTGAACGCAACAAATTTAAAAATAGGACAAATTATAAAAGTGAGAATTACCGACAGTTGGGAATATGACTTAACTGCCGAATTAATATAATATCGGAGGATATATAAATGAACAAACCCATTTCTTTAACGGGCATAAAACCCACAGGAACACCGCACATCGGGAATTATTTCGGAATGTATAAACCGGCAATTGAGCTTTCAAAAGATTATGACGCAAGATATTTTATCGCCGATTATCATGCTCTAAACAGTTTGAGAGATCCCGAACTCTTAAAACAATATACCTACGAAGTTGCGGCTTCGTGGCTTGCTTGCGGACTTGATCCCGAAAAATCGATTTTATACAAACAATCGGCTGTTCCTCAAACATTTGAAATTACCACTATCCTTATGGCATTTACTTCCAAAGGACTTATGAACAGAGCGCATTCATACAAAGCAATGGTTCAAAAAAATCTTTCAAACGGAAAAGACCCCGATTTCGGCGTTAATATGGGACTTTTTACATATCCCGTTTTGATGGCGGCGGATATTTTGCAATTCGATTCGGATGTTGTTCCGGTGGGAAAAGATCAAATTCAGCATCTGGAAATGACCATCGATATCGCTCAAACAATAAATCATAATTACAAAACCGAAGTTTTTAAAATACCCAAACCTCTTATCAGAGAAGAAACCGGCATTATAGTGGGCTTGGACGGCAGAAAAATGAGTAAAAGCTATGATAACACCATTCCTATGTTTTTACCCCCTAAAAAATTACGTAAACTTATTATGAAAATAGTAACGAACTCTCAAACGATAGAAGAACCGAAAGATCCCGATAAATCCAATATCTTTGCACTTTATAAGCTTTTTGCTTCAAAAGATGAAATAGAAGAACTACGCCAAAGATACCTTGCCGGCGGAATGGGTTGGGGCGATGCCAAAAAAACATTATTTGAAAAGATGAACGAATATCTTACGCCGATGAGAGATAAATATTACGAACTTATGGAAAACAAAGATTATATTGACGAGGTTTTGGAAAAAGGCGCTGAAAAAGCCAGAAAGATTGTATCGAAAAAGATAGAAAAAATACATAAAATAATAGGTGTATAAACCCCGAATTATCGGGGTTTTTTTGTTTCAAGAAACATTACAAGCGCATCTTCCTTAGGTTTTTGATAATAATTTTTATATCTGTCTATCCCCTTAAATCCGAATTTATGATAAAGAGCTATGGCGGATTTATTACTTTCTCTCACTTCCAATATTATCTTTGTTACTCCGGCGGGAAATAAAATTTCGTAAATGAAAAAATACAAAAATCTTGTTCCCCATCCTTGGTTTTGATATTTTACATCTATCACGAAGTTTAGCAAATGTATAAAATCGGAACTTTGCAAAATCGAACAGAGATACCCTATTATATTTTTGGTTTCTTCATCTTTTAAAACCAAGTTTACCGCAGGTTCTTTGAGCAACATTTCAAAATCGAATTTTGTCCACGGAAGAGTAAATACCCTGTTTTCAATCTCAATTATGTTATCCAAGTCTTCTTTGTTCAATTTGGAAATTTTTATATTCATAATTAATATTTTAATTTTTGTCCCGGACGAATAATGTAATGTCCGTTTTTGTTTTTCCTTAGATTATTCAATCTGATTAATTTTGCCACACTTATTTTTAATTTTTTTGATATTTTGTAAAGGCTATCCCCTCTTTTTACGGTATAATATCTTTTGTTGTAAACATTTGTGCTGCCATACAATCTTAATTTTTGTCCCGGACGTATGGTGGAAGTTTTTAAGTTATTCAAAGCCATTATTTTGGCAACGCTCATTTTATATTTTCGGGCAATTTTCCAGAGATTATCTCCTTTTTTTACGATATGATAAGTAAAGTATCCCGAATTTTTTTTAAGAAATATTTTTTCCAAACGTGCCACTTCTTTTCGATTTTTTTTTGATTCTTTCGGAAGCAAAACGGTATAATTTCCGGGCGGTAATACCACATCATTAACGGCGGAATATCTCTTTCTTCGACGTTTATATATTTTTATCCAAGGATTTAGTTCCAATACTTTGGGCAAAGATGTGCCTTGTGCCTTTACCCAATTGTCTATCTTGTAATAACCTTTGAACTTCACTTTTTCCACTCTCACCGTGGATAATAGAGAAGGTTCGCGGTTAAATTTTTTACCGAATATTTTTTCTTCGTTTTCCAAAATCATTTTAATGGCAATAGCTCGCCAAATATACTTGTGAGTTTCGTCCGTGCGGAAAACCAAATCAAAGAAATTATTTTGCCTTTGATTTTTTATCAATCTTGATATACTACCCAAACCGGCATTATAGGCACAAAAAGCCAATAACCAATCATCCGCATTTTTTTTAAGCAAATAATTATGGCTGTTTTTTAAAAATTTAGCCGCCGCTTCCGTGGATAAAAACACATCTCTTCTTTGATCGACAAAAGAATTTATTTTCATTCCGTATCCCAAAGCGGTTTTTTTCATAAATTGCCATATACCGGCCGCTCCCACTCTGGATGTAGCCAAAGGATTTAATCTGCTTTCGGCAACGGCTATATATTTTGCATCGGAAGGAATATCATACTTTTGCAAAATGGAATCTATTATGGGAAAATATTTTGTGGTTCTGGGTATATACTTAAAGGCGCTTTTTAATTCCAGATTAAATATTTTTTCAAATTCGGTATGAACTCTCTCGTTTTTCAAATGGAATATTTGTCCTGCAAACTCAATTGAATCCGGAATAACAAAATTTTTGTTAATGGCTATCCTACTATTGGCTATCTCCAATTCCTGATACAAAGAATCTATCGTGTAACTTTGATTTTCTATTATTGAATACAACGAATCTATTTTTTCTTCGTATATTTCGGTTTGAGTTTTTAATGAATCACAAACACAATCGGATGTATCCGCCGTTTGATATTCGATAACAGCGGTGTTATTTTTTTTAACGATATTTTCTTTGTTAAAATATGAACAACCCGCGACCAATGAGATAATTAAAAAATAAACGATTTTTTTCAAATTCACTCCTTTCTGTGTAAAACGGATAAAAATTTTATGATGAAAATTTAGTCAATTGTTTTGAATTGGCACAAACAGATAAGTGTGTTTTTAAAAGATTTGTTTTTTTATAAAACTATCATTTCCCGAAAGTTTGTTTTTATGATGAAATGATAAAAAACCCTTCCTTTAACATTAAAAAAGGAAGGGTATGATTATTAATATTATAAATATGCCGTTTCACCTTGCAAAGAACTATCCAAACCTTCTTGCTCTTCTTTCTCCGAAACTTTTACCCTTGTAATTAAATTAATAAGTTTTAGCATAACCAAAGTAAATACAAAAGCATAGATTGAAGCAACTATTACGGCTATCAATTCTTTTACAAAGAAGGTGGCATTACCGTATATTAA